>NZ_BAAGIE010000002.1:200431-279657 GCF_054658275.1 Sessilibacter sp. MAH3
CTCTCACCGCGCTAGCTTTGGCGGATATGTTCAGGCATAAAAAAAACCCCTAACATTGTAGGGTTTTTCAACATTCGATGGCGGTGAGGGAGGGATTCGAACCCTCGATGCCTTACGACATACACACTTTCCAGGCGTGCTCCTTCGGCCACTCGGACACCTCACCTTCAAAATTGGCATCTTGGAATAAGCAGAAGCGCTAATTTTGGGAGGGCGAACTATACGCAAACACTAAGTTAGAATCAATGCTTATTCTTTCTGTATTGATTTACGCACTGTAAAGATAACAGGCAACATGGATACATTTCTGTTCTTTGACAATACTTAGTAACGTGGCTTCTTATATTTAAATATCGACCCCCTAACCAAAAGTTGAAAAAGACATGCAGATATCCAAATGGATCGTGATTGGCACCTTGGAAATTTACGCTGTACTGATTCTGCTGTCGGTGTTTTTGCTCTTTAATATCAAAGGTCTGAGAAAGCTTGTTCAAAAGTTGATGCTAACGATTCAAGGACTTACCGACGAACTGAATGAGATCAAGGAAAACCCTACTCATAGCTCAAATGACAAGCAGTTGTACCAAAAACAGGTAGGCCAGCAGTTACAAATTAGTCTTGGGCATCTCGCTAAGATTTCTAGCGCGCCTTCAGTTGAAGATGCGTTGAAATCATCCGATCAGCCAGAGGCGCAAGCAGTTGCGTTTCGAGCACAAATTCTGCAAACAGAAATGGATGCCATCGAAGATAATCGTACCAACTGGAGAAAACTTTATTCAAGCCTGAATACTATTGTTCGAATGTTTGAACAAGAGCCCAAGTCAACAGAGCAAGCAGCCTCTCGTGCAAGCGGCATAAAGAGTTTAACGCAAGAAATTGATTCTATTTTGAAAGGCTCTGAAGACAAAACCCACGGTGAAATCTGTTCAGAACTTATGCAGTACAAAGATCTGTTGAAGCAGCTGGAGCGCAATTCTGACTCTGCTCAATCTGAGCATTTTCAAGACACGCTAAAGAATTGGAAGCAATCTGCCAATTTGTTTAAAAAATCGCTTCAGAAGCAATCAGCAGAAGTGTCTTCGAGTGATCAAAAACAGCAGTATCAACAACATTTAGCGTCGTTCGATGCTTTTATGAATGAATCACATGTGCATATTAATGCCCTCGAAAATGAAGTGATTCGCCTAGAAAAAGAGCTTAATACCAGTAAAAGCCAGCGGAAAACGCAGCCAGATAACAAAACTACACAGCAACTTATGAACGAAAATGTTGCACTAAAAAAACGCCTAAAACAGCAGCAGGCGGAAATTGATCAATTACTAGCTCAAATGCAACTCGATGACAGTTTATGATCAACTACCAAAGCCGTAATGACTAACAATAGACAGATGAATTCTTGAAGTTGTATATTCCACCACGTTATTTCAAACGCTATGTCTCGAAACCTAATAAAAAGAACAGAACAAAACTTTTTGTTTGATCCTTACTTTATTAAATGTGATTATGTTTGATCTTTCGCTCGTTAATTTATAATTCAACAAGTATTCGCAGTGCAACGTTCATGACGAGAGAAAAAATCCAGTACAGTGACTTTTGGGCAAGTCCGCAACGATATTTTTACTTCCGCTCGTTAATTGCGTTTTCAGTGGTTGGTTCTCTTGTTTCTTACAGAAGCTGGCCAGAATTTGATATAACTTCAATCGCCCTTTCTATTCTTACCCTGTGTTACTTGGCGCTTACGCGTTTTCTTTCTGAAAAAAAGCATTCCGATGAACGAAAAGAAAAACTCGAACGCTATTTTGGTTGGGTAGATGCAGCTCTAATTGGCGCCTGTTTGTGCCTTGTTGATTTTCAAATTTTACCAACAGTCTTATTTGCCACCATTATTCAATTTAATGCAGCGTTACAAGGTGGCAGCCGAAAATGGCTTGAAGATAACGCAGCCTTTTTTATTGGCGCTGGCACCGGCGGATTTTTGTACACACCCGTTTGGGTGCTTAGTTCCAGTGTTCAAATCAGCGCAACCACTCTTATTGGCGTTAGTGTTTACATTGTACTTTATGGTTTGTACTTAAATTCTAAGCTTCGCTCTGCCAGTAAACGAATCGCAGAGCTAACCGAAGTTACCGAAAAAGAAAAGGCCAAAGGCTTTTTACTATCTCGATACATTTCACCAGCGGTTTACAGCGCCATCAGTACCGATAACGAAAACCGCCTGCAGACCGAACGCAAACGCTTAACGGTGTTCTTTTCGGATATCCAAGGGTTTACGTCGCTTTCTGAAGAACTGGAAGCAGAAACGCTTTCAACACTGCTCAACTTATATTTGACCGAAATGACCAAAATCATTGCCCATTTTGGCGGCACGGTTGATAAGTTTATGGGTGATGGAATTATGGTGATTTTCGGTGATCATGAATCCAAAGGCGTAAAAACCGACTGCATTCGCTGTGTATCCATGGCGATTGCCATGAAAAAACGTATGCGTGTTTTACAGAATCATTGGTTTAGCCAAGGCATTAAGAAGAAATTGCAAATCCGTATGGGCATTAACACCGGCTACTGTACGGTAGGTACCTTTGGTACTCGCGCCCATCACCTCGATTACACCGCTCTCGGTACACACGTTAACTTGGCGAGTCGCTTGGAGTCTGCCGCCGATCCCGGCGAGATTTTGTTGTCGCATGAGTCTTGGGCTTTGGTTAAAGACACCATCATGTGTACCAACAAAGGCATGATCGAGGCCAAAGGCTTTAGCTATCCCATTGAGGTTTACGAGGTCGTGGACTTCCGTAAGAACCTCGGCGCACATCAAACCTATATGGAATCTAACGCCGAAGGTTTTTCCATGCATTTAGATCTAGAAAAAGTGCGTAACTTTGAGAAAGAAAAGGTTATTTACGATCTAGAAAAAGCGTTGCAAACCATTAAAGATCGAGTAATCCAATAAAGCCGTAGCAATTACGGCTTTATTTCAGTAAAACTCACGGGAAAGACTCAATCATTTTAGAGCTTTACCCAAGACCTTCATACGCTAAAAAGCTACTGACGAATCAACTTCACGGTGTTAAGCGTAAGCTGCTCTAGGGGAATATTGGTTCGCAACGGATTAATATCCAAACCGCCACGGCGAGTGTAACGCGCATAAACCAATAATTGCTCGGGACCACATTGTGCGGAGATATCGTAGAAAATACGCTCAACACACTGCTCATGAAAATCCTGATGCTCACGCATTCCTACCACGTAACGCAGCAGATTCTCATGGGAAATGGCAACGCCTTTATAGTAGATCCACAAACTCGCCCAATCTGGCTGTCCAGTTACAGGACAGTTCGTTTTGAGCAAATCTGAATACACAACTTCGCTGATTCTTCCCTTGCGATTTAAATCTAAGGTCAAAATAGATTTATCGCTGGGGTTACCAGAGATTTGAATATCTTGCTGATCAAGGCAAATGGCTTTGTTTTGATGGTGTGCAGCGGTTAAGAACGAGGGAATATCAAATGGCGCCAAACTCCCAGAAGAAGCTTGAAAGTAGGTTTCGGCTTCTTTAAGGGTCATTAAACGCACATCAACGCTACCGCCCGTAACTAGACTCAGATCCGTCTGCATACATTCTCTGACGGTTCGAATACTTTCAAAGCGAGTTTGGTTAAACGAATTCAAATACAACTTAAAGGACTTGGATTCAACAATTGATTCACAACTGAGAGGAAAACGAAATTCTGCAACCGCCACTTGAGGCAATCCCTTGGGGTTTAACCAAGAAATCTCCCAAGCCGTCCAAAGATCAAACCCCTGCAACTTAGCAACATTCATGTTTAGTGAGTGCGTACTGCGTGCGGTTTTACGAGCAATGGGAAACAACAGCGATTTATCGTACTTAGAAACGTACTTGGTCTCTTTACCCAATAAACTGCCATGTGCGTTATTTACTGTTTTTTTATCGCTCAACTTGAATCCAAACCTTCGAGTCAAAAATCAATTTAATAACCAGGTCACATAAATAATGTGACCTATATCAACACCTAAGAGCGTAAGCGTTTACCGTTATTGAGTAAATACATGGCGTAGATAAATAAGATAACAATAAACAGAACAACGCCGGTAAAGGCGAAGCTAATATCAATATCAGAAATGCCCAAAAAGCCATAGCGGAACGCATTCACCATGTACAAAATTGGGTTTAGTTGAGATACCGACTGCCAAAACTCCGACAACAAACTGATGGAATAGAATACACCACCCAGATACGTTAAAGGCGTTAGAACAAAGGTAGGAACAATACTGATATCGTCAAATGAATTGGCAAAAACAGCGTTAATTAGACCCGCCAGAGAGAACAATACCGAGGTTAAAAACACAATGGCGATGGTAACGGCTAAATTATGGACATGCAGATCAATAAAGAAAAACGATACCAGAGACACGATCAGGCCAATTAATAGACCTCTCGCTACGCCACCGAGAACAAACCCCAACAAAATAATGTAATTGGGCGTAGGAGAAACCAACAGCTCTTCGATACTGTTCTGGAATTTAGCGCTGTAAAAAGAACTAACCACGTTTGAATAACTGTTGGTGATCACCGACATCATAATCAAGCCGGGAACAACGAACGACATATAATCAAAGCCGTCCATCTCTCCAATCCGCGAACCGATCAGCGCCCCAAAAATCACAAAGTACAAAGACATAGTGATTACCGGCGGCAAAAGCGTTTGAATCCAAATTCGTGTAAAGCGACGCACTTCTTTAGTAAAGATGGTCGTTAAGGCAATCCACTGCTCAGAAAAATTCACGCACTTACTCCTGTTTGTTCAGCAGCTTTTTTCTTTTTATTGGCTTCTACCAGTTTTACAAAAAGCTCTTCAAGACGATTAGCCTTGTTACGCATACTGATGACTTCTACAGATTGTTGACTAAGGGCCGTAAAAACATCGTTCATTGACTGGCCTTTTTCTAATTCAATCTCAAAAGATTGAGTATCGGTAACCTTCACGTCGTAATTCGCCAGCGTTAAATCGCCGACAGGCTTACTGGAATCAAAAATAAAGGTTTCTCGATTCAATTTTGAAAGCAATGCTTTAATGCTGGTATTTTCGACGATCGAGCCTTGATCAATAATCGCAATGTTGCGACATAAGCTTTCGGCTTCTTCAAGATAATGGGTCGTCAAAATAATGGTGGTGCCTTGTTTATTAATTTGGCGAAGGAACGTCCACATTGAACGACGTAATTCAATATCAACGCCCGCGGTTGGTTCATCAAGAATCAACAGCTTGGGTTGATGCACGAGTGCTCGGGCAATCATTAAACGACGTTTCATACCGCCGGATAAGAAACGTGCTTGGGTAGAACGCTTATCCCAAAGACCGAGCTGTTTAAGATGAGTCTCGGCGACCTCACCGGCCTCCTTACGATTAATTCCGTAATAACCAGCCTGGTTAACGACAATATCGAAAACCTTCTCAAAGTGATTAAAGTTAAACTCTTGCGGTACAACACCTAAAGACTTTTTGGCAAGCGCCATATCTTTATCAATGTCATAACCCAAAATAGAGACATCACCCTGAGTCTTTTTAACCAAGGAGCTAATAACACCGATGGTTGTCGATTTACCGGCCCCATTAGGACCTAACAATGCAAAGAAATCGCCCTGCTCCACTTCTAGGTCAATACCTTTCAGCGCAGTGAAACCATTAGCGTAAGTCTTTTGCAAATTTCTGATTGAAATTGCAGCAGTCATAAAAACTCTTCTCTGAAATTTGCTGAAAATGAGAGCGCAGAAATTAAATGTGTCGGGGTTTTATACGATGATTAGTAAAAACCAGCGTTAAGCTCGAATTTACCGAATGTTTGAAGTTTAAAGAAACCATTTAGTTATTGCAGTGAAAAAACCCATAACCTCAAGATATATGATTGTAGGGTATGAACACTAGCTTAGATAACGCATGGTTTTGATTGCCAGAATTTTTAAAGGTATGGAAACAAACTTCAATTACAACAACACTGTGGTTGATGTGCTTAGACAATAACAAATATACGAGTTTCGTAAAATTATCTTTTTATGATGATATCTATCGAATCACTCGATCATTCATCGAATGATCAAACAAAAACAGATGTAGAAAGGAGAACTGGAGCGGGAAACGAGACTCGAACTCGCGACCCCAACCTTGGCAAGGTTGTGCTCTACCAACTGAGCTATTCCCGCAATGGCGTCCCCTAGGGGAGTCGAACCCCTGTTACCGCCGTGAAAGGGCGGTGTCCTAGGCCTCTAGACGAAGGGGACATAATTCGCAAAAACGAAATGTCACTTTTGACGACATCAAAGCGGAAGCTTTAAGCGTCTATACTCACAAAAATAAATACCAAGCCACTTAAATTTCAGCAGCTTAAATCCGTATAGACGGGATTTACCTCTGAGAATACATAAATCAGGATTATCTGATTTACAAAATAAACTCTATTGAGAGTTTATTTGGAGCGGGAAACGAGACTCGAACTCGCGACCCCAACCTTGGCAAGGTTGTGCTCTACCAACTGAGCTATTCCCGCATGGCGTCCCCTAGGGGAGTCGAACCCCTGTTACCGCCGTGAAAGGGCGGTGTCCTAGGCCTCTAGACGAAGGGGACTTAGGACCTTGAACAAAAACTTGTTTAAAAACCGTACCTTAGCGAACTATGTAAGGTTGTAAACATGTCCTCGTTCAGAAGTGGGGCGAATTCTATGGACAGCTAAGGCGACTGTCAACACCTTTAAAACATTTTTGTTGCAAAACTCTTTGCGAATATAAGAAACGTATTAAAAGTAACCGACTATACTCAATAAATGAACGAAAATGCCGACTACAGGTGAATCTATGTTCGCCAATACCAGCGCAACCGTCAAACCTATTTTTTACAGCCCAACGGGATTTTAACCAGAATGACATCCGTTTATATCGCAGCTGGAATAATCATCGTGCTAATTATGGTGCTGTGTTACGCATTTATGGTTCAAACCGTAGCGAAGAAACGCGAGCAACAACTGCGGATGATTCAAGTTCTTGAACAAAGAATTAAAAACTTTTGTATTTTGACAAAAGCATTCCCACCTGGGTTTTTATCAAAAGAACTCGAATTGCTCATTTATCAGCAACTGATTGACGCGACTAATCAACTAATCGAACTAGCACCCAAAGAAAAAAAATACAGTGAAGAACTAGAAGTCTACACCCGTGAGCAATCGGAGCTGCAACGTAAACCACCACAACATAAAAGGGTGAAGCTTTCGTCACCCAAACAAGCCAAAGAAGTTAAGGTGTATTTGAACGAGTTGAATAAGTTTATTCATCGTTTAAACCAGCGAAACAAGTTATCGAACAATGAGTTCAATACCTACACCGCCCAGATTAAGCAACTCGTGTTACATATTGCTGTGGATAACTATGTCAGCCACGCTCGCGCGGCTGAAACAGCCAATAAACCCAGAATGGCGCTGCATTACTTCACACTTGCTAAAAATTTGATGCTGAAAGAATCCACCGATAAGAATCAGAAGTTTCAGCTTGATCAAATTAACAACCAAATCGAGCGCTTAGAAGAACTCACCGCCGTGCCAGATATCCCGGAGGAGGATTCGACAGCGCAGGGCGGCGATTGGGATCAATTTAAGTCAGAAGATGACGGCTGGAAGAAAAAAGCCATCTATGACTGAGTTAGAAAGTCTCGGCTAGCACCGTATAGGAAATGATCCGACTGAGCTCGCACAAGGGCCGGCCGGTTTCTTCACGCCATTGGTTAAACGCCAGTTGCACTGCATTTAGGTCACGCTTAGAAGACGGAACCTTATCGACAATATTTTCGGCTTTTAAAACAGCAACGACATCGTTGGTAAGTAAAAACGTATCTTTGCCGACCATTCTTAAGAATCGACTGCCAGACATGCCGCCTAGCTGAGCACCAATTTTTTTCAGCTCAAGCCACAAACCAACAATATTGTCTTCGGGCCGTTGAGCGAGAAACTGACCGAAACTGCCATATTGGCGTGAAATATCGATGATCATTGCCGCATTTAAACGAATCGACTTCATCTTACCCAAATGTCGAATCAACTCTTGATTCGACATAAGATCGTCGATGTCCGAATCGCTGAGCATGGCGCATTCCATAGGATCAAACTGACGCAGTGCTTTTTCAAAGGCGGGCCAGCGATCGTTGACCATACTGTGCTTTAATCCCGCTTGAAAGACACGACGAGACATGTTCGATAGATAAAACGCGTTACTCTGAGAGGAAAGAGTCTTAGCGCTGGCAGGTTTCGGCAGCGAAGCCTCAATCTTCGCCAAACTACCCTTGTGCAGCACCGCTGTCTCTAAAATGTCGGAAAAGGCTCTCACCAACACCCCCAGTCACATCTGTTTGAAACCCAAGAGCTTTGAATTTGCACGCTACTCTTCACGACCTTCCACCAACTCAAGCGAAGCCGAATTAACACAATAGCGCAAACCTGTAGGTTCTGGCCCATCGGGAAATACGTGGCCCAAATGGCTTTGGCATTTGCCACAGAGTATTTCAACTCTACGCATACCAAAGCTGGTATCAAACTCTTCAACGATTACATCTTTGGAAATTGGCGCATAAAAACTCGGCCAACCACTGCCGGAATCGTATTTGGTTTGCGAGTCGAAAAGCGGTTCGTTACAGCACTTGCAGTGGTAGATACCATCGGTTTTGGTATCCCAATATTTACCGCTAAAAGCTGGCTCTGTGCCGCACTGGCGGCAAATACGATATTCTTCTGCCGATAATTTATCTTTCCAGGCAGCTTCTGCTTCTTCATTTTTTGGGGTTTTCTCTGCCATAATCTCGCGCCTTTTCTGTTCTTATTGGAATTGATACTAAATATTCTTGCCTTCGATTAAGCATCGAAGCATTTGTTCAGCAAGCAGTAACTATCAGAACGGTTTAGCCAATTAATTCACAGTATCTTATTTAGTTATCTGTGAAAAAGCTTGAGCAAAACATTTGTTCAACGTGATTTGTATTATGTTCTTAGCGAAATACGTCGCCTTAAATTTAACCTTGTTTGCACAGCCGCGCCTATGAAACCGATCGAGAAGTCCCATAAATTACACGGTGTATGTTACGACATTCGAGGCCCAGTACTCGACCACGCCAATCGCATGGAAGAAGAAGGCCACAAAATTTTAAAGCTCAACATTGGTAACCCTGCGCCATTTGGCTTTGACGCACCGGACGAAATCATCCATGACGTCATCAGTAATTTAAGAGATGCCCAAGGTTATACCCACTCAAAAGGGTTATTTGCAGCGCGTAAAGCCATCATGCACGAATGCCAAACACTGAAAATACCCGGTGTTGAAGTCGGCGATATCATTCTGGGCAATGGCGTCAGTGAATTGATCATGATTGCCATGCAAGCGCTTGTGAACAACGGCGACGAAGTACTGGTGCCTGCTCCTGATTATCCTATCTGGACCGCAGCCGTGAGCCTCGCCGGTGGTAAAGCACGGCACTACCTCTGTGATGAGCAATCCGATTGGTATCCCGACCTCGACGATATTCGCTCAAAAATCACTCCAACCACCAAAGCAATTGTGGTTATCAACCCCAACAACCCAACCGGAGCGGTTTATTCTAAAGAGCTGCTCAATGAGATTGTTGAGATTGCTCGGACCAATAATTTGATCATCTTTGCCGATGAAATTTACAGCAAAATTTTGTACGACGGAGCCGAGTTTGTTCCCATGGGCAGCATTGCAACCGACGTGCTGTGCATCAGCTTTAATGGTCTCTCTAAATCTTATCGCTTGGCTGGTTTTAGATCGGGCTGGATGGTGATATCCGGCGCCAAAAAGGCCGCAAAAAGCTACATAGAAGGCCTTGAGATGCTCTCGTCCATGCGTCTGTGCGCGAACGTTCCGGCTATGCTCGCGGTACAGACCGCACTCGGTGGCTACCAAAGCATTAATGAGTTGGTTATTAACGGCGGGCGTCTGTACGAGCAAAAAACACTGGCTCACCGCAAGGTTAACGACATTCCGGGCGTTAGTTGTGTAGAACCCAAAGGCGCAATCTATCTGTTCCCTAAATTAAACCTTGATGTTCACAAGATCGCGTCCGACCGACAGTTTGTTTTGGACTTTTTGCTGGAAGAAAAGATTTTGTTGGTGGAAGGCAGCGCATTCAATTGGCCAAATAAAGATCACTTTAGAATCGTGTTTTTACCGCGCTTGGACGAACTTGATCATGCACTTGACCGTTTAGCCGTTTTTCTGGATCGTTATCAAAAATAACTCCAGAAGTTGACCATCTAAGGCTAATCTAGCGCTATGGCCGATATACATATTGCAGATTTTTACAAAGATTGCGCGTCGATATTTGTGACCTTGTATCGCAACTTTCCGCGCAAAATCCAACTCTACGTCGACGACATTGCCGGGGCGGACGAACCCGACGAGTTTGGGTTACCAAGCCCCAGGCATTCGTCATGCTTCGCAACGATGGTATGGCTTGCGGAGTCTGGATACATTCAATATCAAACCAATATTCGCCAAGAGGCGCTCGATCTGGCGCAACTCACGCACTTGGGCTTTATGTTGCTGTCGAGCCCAAGAACCATACCTATATCGGCAGCACTCAGCAGCCCAACCGACCTTGACCTAGACGGCCCTCAGTCATCCGCTAACCACATTCATAATCTGCGACAACAGTTGCGTACCGGTTCTTCTAATGCGATCGAACGAGCCGTTACCGAAGTTTTCGCTCAATCCTATCGCTACAGAGGCTAATGGCTAAGTAGGATCACTATCGATAGATTGATCATTAACGAATCGATAGTGATACAGCTTTAGTGCCTGATTTGGGTCTTTTTCTGGAAAATACGGATTCGCAGGAAGGCGCTCAACGAGTTCAGCCTGTGGCAAGATTTCTGAAAATAAATCGGTCAAAAAAGACGCATCAAGCTCCGGTGAGTTTAAACACGCAAGCACCTCACATTGTTCGGCGGCTAATTCGGGAATTCGACGAATCAATTTGCGGTAATCTCTTTGTGCAACAAAGCTGCCTTTTTGGAAAGACGGTGGATCGAAGATAATAACGTCGAACGGGCCGCGTTTTCGAATACGCCCCCACGACTTAAGAATATCTTCCTGCATAAACTCAACATTGTAGGTGTCTTGGTTATTTAAATGATGATTGGCTCGACCTCGATTCAGAGATTGCCGACTCATATCCACGTTAACAACTTTTGCCGCACCTACTCCGACTCCTACCACCGAAAAAGCACACGTAAAAGCGAATAAATTGAGTATGCGTTTCGATTTTCCGTGTTCTTCAAGCCAATGACGACCAGGCTCTATATCCAGAAAAAAGCCTACATTCTGCTGGCGACCAACACTTAACTCGAAACGCTGCTGATCGCGAACTGCATAAAAATCGGCATCGGCATCGCCACGAACGCATTGCCAAGCTTGCTCAGTTAAATAGCGTCGATGATAAAAAACCGTGTCTATCGAAAGCTCATCGGCCAGAACATTGATTTCATCTATAGAAGGCAAGTCAAAATCTAAAGGCTTGTATGCTGAGATAATCAACAACCTTGGATGCCAATCGATGGTCAGGTGTTCAAATCCAGCGTAGGTACCACCGCGGCCGTGGAAGATCCGCACAGATTGCCGTTTCTCCCAAGTATTCAGTTGATTAAATCTCTGTACGATGAGGTCAAGTATCGGAGACAAGCGCTTTTCCCTAAAAATTGACAATTGTACAACGAAAGGGGCATTTTTTAATCGCGTAAGATGTGCGATGGTTAGTTAATACAACCCGACATCAATTGGAAAGGTTGTTTTTTATGCAAAAATATAAGAAGAATAGGCAGTGCTCTGAAAACAACGTTGCAAATTTGGGTAAATAATTCAAACACAAGCGACTGCGAAGATTTACCAGAGGGATATTTATAGACCGTCGGAACACATAGCTAGAAGAAAGTTAATAAAACTAAACGATGGCCACGCACGAATAAATCGTCACTGTACAATAAAAGTGCAAGCTTTCTCTGGCAATATCACCGGATACCAAATAGAGGGATCGAGCAAAATGATTGTATTTATCAACAATAACGCGTTAAAAAACACCGCGCTCAAAATGCTCCATTCGAAACAAAAACGGGATGTTCAAAAACCTTTTGGGTATTTAATCAACTCTCAGGGCGAATCCGTAGGAATTACCGATCAAGTTGTTTTAAATTGTATTAATCAATTTGAAGCGGAAGGCCACTACCCTAATCGCTGGGCAATGATAAAAAATAAACTGCCTAAAAAGCCGTTCTTAAAACTCTTAACGTTTTCTTAAAGAATATAAATAAACGTCTCGACGGTTAGATAAAGCAAACAAAAATTGGATTGCTCATGCATAAATGGCAAGCCTTACTTTGCTTTTGCTCTTATTATGGATCAGTGCAAATCCATAAAACCAAGATTAAGCAGTAACTCCTTCATCTCACCATTAACTTGAGCCGGAATGAAATAATTTCCAAACTCACGTCTCACTGCGTATTTTTTGCGCATCACATCAAATTCAATACCCGGTTGTGCCGAGTTATGCATCAATAAACGAAAGTGCTTATCATCCGCTAAAACATCATAACTTTGACGAATGTACGCAAACGCATCTTCTTTTATGCGATTGCCCGACCAATGCAAAACAGGCACATTGAGTGCCGGCAACAGAGAATACAGATCAATCGTTTTGTGTTGTGCTTCAGCATTTAAGCGCGCCAAATGCTCGCACAGCGCCTGATAAACTTGGTAAGTACCTTTCACCTTGCCATCATAGCTGTAACCCGCAATGTGCGGTGTCGCAATTGTGACTAAATCCATTAACGGTAAATCAATATCCGGCTCCGATTCCCAAACATCCAACACCACGGTTAAATCGTTTTGATCTTCAAGGCGTTGTCGCAAGGCGGAATTATTAATTACCCCTCCTCGCCCGGCGTTAATTAACACAGTGCCAGGTGCCAGCGCAGAAATTTCGCGCTCACCAATCATATGAAATGTGGGATGGTCACCATTAAAAGTTAATGGTGTATGTAAACAAATAATGTCGCAGGCCAGAGCTTCGTTAAGTTCAACCAAATCTAAACACTGATGCTCGCTTAAAAAAGGGTCATACACACAACACTTAACGTTTAATCGAGTTAACGCCGACAGCAATTCGGAGCCAACATTACCACAGCCAACAATTGCCACAGTTTTTTCTCGTAAATATTTGCCGTGAAGTGATAGCGCAGACAACGCCGAGAGAACATATTCGACGACAGAGGTTGCGTTACAACCCGGCGCGCTCGCCCATTGGATGTGAGTATTTTGAAAATAATCGAGATCTAAATGATCAATACCTATGGTGCAGGTGCCGACAAAACTGACCGAGGAATTGCGCAACAATGATTCATTCACACGTGTAACCGAACGCACAATTAATGCATCAACATCTAATAAATCTTGTGCGCTAATGGTTCTACCCGGTTTTAATACGAGTTCGCCAAGAGAACCAAACACCTCTCTTGCCATTGGAATATTTTCGTCAGCTAATATTTTCACAGCGCGCCACTGATTCCCCAAATAATGCACTATCGACGCTAAATTATGCGCCGACAACAGTGATCAACATGTCACGGATTCTATCACTGAAATTACTGAATAGAATGGGAAAAAATACCGATAAGAATCTCTGATTAACGCCACCATGATTTAATCAGGACACAAAAATTGAAAAGGCGATTTCCAATTTCTTCACAATTTCAATCACTTACCGTTGCTGACATTAGCGAAACATCCATGTACGGCACGAACCTTTGGGTTATGCAGAGCGGTTTGTAAATAAACAAAGTAATGTCTAAAAACCGTTATAAAATAGGCTTAAAAACCGCCTTTTAAAAAAAGAAACTTCTGTAAAAAAATAATCCAAACCACTAGGTCAATAATCAAATTGTTAATACGACGGTTTGGTCAAGTCCGCACAAAATGGTCTTATACAAAACAAACTTACACGAGAAGCGTCTCGAAAGAATAACGGTCTACCAATGCAAAATCGGCTTGATGATAATAGCCAGACAACGCCTTGGAAAAAATATCGGCCCTCTTGGGCAAGCCTTCAGATAAATACCATTGTGTTTGATCGACGATATTTCGGCGAAAAACTTCGCTAGCGCCAATGCCAGCACTCAGATTGTCTGCGCTGATTCGAAACTTAAAACCACACGCCTGACTAAAAATCCATTCCAAAGATTGCGGTTTTATTTCCACCCGTTCAAACTCAGCTTGTTGCAGCTGAGTTCTACCGTCTGGATTGTACCAATAACCAAAATCGACCAATTTTCTACGTTCGCTACCAGCCACACACCAATGTGCAATTTCGTGCAAAGCACTGGCAAAATAATCCTGAGTAAAAATAATTCGGTTGTGGGTAAATTGCTCGCTGCGAGGTAAGTAAATTGGCTCTTCACCACCGGCGACTAAAACAGTATTGAAGGAATCTTGAAAACACTCGTTGAATATCTGTACGAGGTCGGTGGCATGGTGACCCTCTACATAGGTGTTTGCAACTGTCGAATTTTCAATGGTAAAGGAGTTTGAATGCATGGATAACATAATATCTTTGATACAAATATGCCTTTCTGGCGTAAATACTGAGTCGCTGTTTATTTAGGTAGCAGCAACTGGTACGAACATTTTACTGGGGATAATTAGCGCAAACACGGTGTCTCTGAACTAGAGCACAAACACAAAATTCAGTTTTTTTCGTGCAAAGTGTTGTGCTTTTTAAAAACACCATATACCTTATGTAGTGGTGGTGCCAAAATTTCCATCCTGCCTAACGTCTCTTCAGACCAATAGGCCATTGCATGGAGGTGTATTATGAAGACCTCGAATAAGGGCCGCAACATGGATAATGTGGTCGATCTCTTTAGCGGGAAAAGTTTTTCCCAACTTCACGACGACCGTTTCATTCGGCTTGCTCCAGAATTAGACGGCTTAGAAATCTTATACTCCAATGAAACCAGCGGTGACATGCTCTACAGCTTGCAAATCCTTGCTTGGGGATTGCGTGCTAATGGAGAAGTTGTCGCATTAGTGCCTTGGCTTAATGATATCGTGCCCTGTAACGAAATCTGCGATCCGCTCAACGGCACCTGGGAAGGTTATTACGACCCAGGTATAGATGAGGTGTTTTACGACGCTCCCATCCATAAAATCGTTGAACTGGAAACCGCTGCCGAGTACTACGAACTGGAATGTGACGAACCTGATACCGTCGTTCAAGAGATACCAGATACGATTGGCACCCACGCTGTGCTCTCTGACAATGGTTTTCAGAGTCTGACACTGACCCAAGTTATTAGCTGGCAGTTATTGCACGACGGAACTATTCTGGCGATGCTTGCAGACGAAGATAAGGTCATTAATACCCCAATTTTGCCGGGTGACGACTGCCTTTATCCTGCTCAAGCAAGCGATAACTTCCGATATTTCTTCCAACATCAAATTGCTAACAAGATTAAGTCACAAGATCCTGAAGCAATGGCGGCAATATCGCTTCTAGTTGAACAACAATGAAACACTAAAAAGAACGAATTTAGTAGATTCTGCTAAATTCGTTCTCGTTTCTTTGTTGGCCATTATCCGCTAATCGCGCAGATGTTAGCGTCGGCGTAATGTTGGCGAAAACTTCTTGAGTGATAAGACTGCCGAATCTCTCGATTCTGATCTCAAAGTACCTTTTCAAAAACTACAGCGATTACATTTTCAAAAGATGCAGATCTAAAATCTACGTCAATGCACCGTCCCTGCACTATTACTGTGTTCCTGCACTGTTCCTTTAACGGCTATTAATTTTTCCGTATCCAGTAACAAAACAAATTCTCTTCTTGCTCAGATTTCAACAACTCATGACCTAAAAAATGACAAAAATTGGGAATATCTCTCTGCGTTGATGGATCGGTAGCAACAACCTTAATCACTTCGTTAACAGCTGCATCACGAATCCGTTGGTGCAACATCATTACAGGCTCGGGACACAACAATCCAACGGTATCTAATTGGTGGTCGTAATGACCTGATTCATCCACTTTGTCACTCATTAGCTGACACTCAAACATTTTAAAAATCGTAACGTTTATCCTATCTTAAAAAAACTTTCATTATCAAGCCGCGAAAACCATAGAAACTTTGTCGTTTCATTGCTTTTTTTCATTATAAAGAAACGGAAAACATTCTCAGTGCTAGACTCATTATATATTTCAAAACTCTATAGAAACTTCTGACTGGTTAATCCTTGATGTAATCAGAAGCGAGAAATTAACAAAGCGTTTTTCAGCGATTCATAATTTCAATGATTTTTTTATTGAAATTAACGATGTATAGGTCGCACGCAACTCTGGAAAACGGAGCTTCCTATAATAATTTCTATCCCGATATAACTCGGTAGCGCATGGCGAGTTTTTGTATTACAGGTAGTTGTATATGTTTAAATTAGCTAGCTATTTAACAAACGGTCCAATATTAACCCGAATTAATATTGATCGCTTAAATGCAACAAAAGACCTTTTAAATACCAACGCAATTAAAACGGCCTTCAAGCTGCAACAATATTTAGAAAAAAATACCCACGATTCCCTTTTTGTCGAACAAAGAGACCTAACCCTAGAAATAGACATAGAGACAATTATAGAGGTTATCGCCGAGCTTACTCTGGTTGGTGAACGACTGTTATCAACACCTGACGCCAACACTCAGCGCCAGAAAATCAAAGAAATCATCGAATACTGGGTTGATACGCTGGAGTTGATTTTAGAAAGAATTGAAATCAAACTGCCACAAATACACTGAAAACCTAAGACAAATAACGCTTGCATACACCTTGCATTATTTAATGACGTCACACAAATAACTCAAAAAGTACTTTTGACAAAACATTTACATCAACAAAAATTCTTTGATTGTTTTTGCAGCCTCTAAACAGTGTTCGTCGAACTGAACTCGACTTGATTTTTTAGTCGTGAAATCGTGATCACCATCTTCCAACCAACTGATAATCACATTTGAATTTAAAGCGTAATTTTGAACCTCGTCATATCGGCCAAACGGATCACGAGTACCTTGCAAAATGAGAATCGGGTTATGTACAGAATTAAGCAGATCAATTCTTAATTTTTCAGGCTTGCCAACCGGATGAAAAGGATACCCTAAACAAATTACCTTTAAATCTTCATGATTAGCGGATGAATTCACAGCGACTCGTGCACCTAAAGACTTGCCAGCAAGGTGCCAGTTAATTTCTGAATGTAATTCTCTGGCGAGTTTAAGTGCAGATTGAAAACTTTCAATTAATACGGGCATAGTATTTGGCGGCCTTTTAATACCTGTTTCTCGAATCAATTGACGGTAGGGAAATTCAAATCGAGCAACTGCAATTCCCAAGTCAACCAAACTTGCTGAAATAGAATTCATAAACCAATGGTCCATACCAATACCTGAGCCGTGCGCAAAAACTACTCCCAATAAAGCGTTATGGGGTTTATCAACATTGATTAAAAAAGAATTCATAATTACCGGTAAATTATCTGTGGGCAAAAGATTTAATTTAACAATCCAACTTCACCTCAACTTAAGAGTAGGAAACTCTGATTAGCTTAGAGTTTCTAGCGACACAGAATACGTCGCTAAATTGAAGAACGGTGAGCGATTGAAATTGTGTAAAAATTGAAAATCACGTTATCAATTTCTGAACTCTGATTAAATCATCGATGCGTTAATCAGAGATTCTAACAAGTTTTATTCTAGATCTTCAGAAAGATCATCGGCAGAAACAATACTGGTGGATTCCGAATACGTATCGTAAACAACAAAGGCTTTTTTGTTTTTTAATTGCGCAATAACTTGCTCTACCTTATCGTTCAATTCAGTGGTGTAATCACCATAATCGGTGCCCTCACGGGTTACAAACTCTTCCACCAAATTAATCAATATATCTTTAGGTAACTTGTCAAAAGGGATGATCATAAATAAGCTCTGGTGTATGCATTGGTAGCCGGAAGAATGCTACACTTTGGGCACAAAAACAATTTTCGTGATCGGTGATATCACTACAGGAACCTCTAGGTTAATTAGAGTCTCCTATAAAAGACACTAACAACGGGATACTAGGCCATGCATGATCATGCCGTAATGACGGTTCTAACCGACGATAAACCGGGAATCGTAGAATTTATTGCCAATATCATTGAGAGAAATAATGGCAACTGGACAGAAAGCCAATTGCAACATCTGCACGGTAAATTTGCCGGAATATTGAGCATCACCTTGGAGTCTAACCTGCGCGCGCAGTTAGAATCGGATCTGCAAGCACTTACCGCCAAAGGTATTCACTATCAATTGAGTTGGTCATCACCTACTCTACCAAGTACCGGAAAAACCGCAAAGCTCAGCGTATTAGGTCCCGATCGAACCGGAATTATCAAAGAAATCGCGCAAGCGCTTGCACAACGTTCCATTAATTTACTGAATTTGGAAAGCCGATGCACCAGCGCACCGTGGACAGGTGAGGCCCTATTTGAAGCGAATGCAGAAATATCGGTCCCGAAATCAACCGATATGGAAGAACTTGTCAATAAACTCAGCATCATTACCGATGAGCTCGGACTGGAACTGACTTTAGAAGATTGAGTATTTTGCTGTTAGATATTACCTGACACCATCGGGTATCTCGTAATATCTACAAAGACTTTTTTGTACTGTTACTCTTTACTTAAACAGCAGCTATTCTTTCCCTAAATAGCAACAGCATTTGTATACTCAGCTGCATCTGTAAAAATAATAATCACAACCCTGCTCATAGCTCGATAAATTCGCGCACAAGTCATGCCCCTTCCGTAAAAACATTTAATGTAAAATGAGTTTAGGAAGGGAAATGCACAACTAAAAAATCGAATTCGCATTACACGTCTTATGCATCACAGGCATTATACACCACGCATTTTATGGCGGTGCGCAAGCAATACAGAGCGTCGCATAAGGTAGCGCGGCTAATCGCCTTGGATCAATTGATTTACCGCATCTCTGGCAAAAACCGTAAGTACCTTCATCAATTCGCTCAAGTGCTAAATTGATTTTACGAATTTCATCCACAGACTCAGAATAAATACGCTCAAGTACCTCGTCGTTTTCTCGCTCTTGAGCTTGCTCTTCAGAGTCAGCCGATTTCAACGTAGATAAATCAGCTTCAATTTTTGAAACTCGTTTATCCAGTTGTAACAGTTTTTTTTCTAGGATCAGTCGGGTTTCTTTGAACCTCATAAATCACCTGTATTTTGCGCTGTGTTTTTATTATTTTGAGGTATTAATAATTGCCACTAATTCGTCTTTTAGAGCTAACCTTTTTACCTTCAAGGATTCTTCATGCGCTGTGGTAGAAGGTTCAACCTCATTTTCAATATTTTCGATGGTTTTAGTCAGATCGTGATACTCATCAAACAACCTTTTAAAGTGATTGTCGTGCATTTTAAGTTGATGAATTTGATCCTTGTATTCGGGTAATTCATGGACTAAGTCATGATGTTCAACAGACACGGTACTACTCCTGGATATATTTGATTATTGTAATTTTTAAGTGTCGGTATTTCGCTACCGCACGACCAAAGAGTAACCGACAGATCTACTTAAAAACTTGATGCACGTCAGGAAAGCTTAGACAAATTATTCGCCGCAAACTAAAAATAAACGCTGTCGATTAAATTTACGCACGTCGAAGGTAACCTCTGTGGTCATTTACTATTCGACGCTTACAATCTAATAGATAAGATTGCGTTTTCTCGCTGGCAGCAACCAACGCAATCAGCTTTGATCTGGAATAAATGGGTTTATTCAAATCAGAAAGCACCATATTGTGAATCTTCTCACCAATAGCCAAAGCGTCTAAGGGGCGACCTTCAGCCCAAAAAACATCGCCCAGCTTAAAGTACACATCTATTGTCGTTGTGATCCACAAATCATCGCCGTGCCAGTGATGAAAGTACTTCTCCAATTCTTGGCAAAGATTAATCAATAACACTTCGGCATCTTCCCAAGATTCTGCCAAAAGCAGTTCATTCACAGATTTTAGTTGCTGGTAATATTCTCTCATGATTATTTTGCTCTTATGTTGTTATTAAGTTTACGAGAAAGCGAAAAGGTTATTTTTTACTTTCAAAGAACACGAAATAATAACTATTATCAACAACAACTTTCGAGCCAAATATTTACAACGTGATTTACTTTCTACTTACACAGTTTTTTTGATACAAAAAGTCTGAATTACTGAGATAACCTCAATAAAACTCAACTTATTCCAAATTTCTTTATTAGATAACCGCCAGACCATAACCACAATTTTGTTACGATTATTGCAAAGACAAAAAACATTGTTGGATTACAGACATACAATTTGATGGCGCTACAGCGCAGAGCATTGAAACTCACAGCTAATTAGTTGATTTTTATCAACATTATCTATGCCCTCTTATTAAATTGAATACCATCAAACTCGGCCACAGTTTTGCCTAAAGGCAAAAACCTAACAACGAAAATACCGCATTTATGGGGTAGATACCGTCGTAGAAGTGATGAAACATTATTAGGAGAGAATGATCATGTCTGTAGCACAAATTGCCGCTTTCTCAGAAAACGCTCGTTCTGATGAAGGGCTTGCAGAGAAGCTAAAAAATTGTCAAAAAATGAAAGAAATGTTCGCACTAGCGAATGAATACGGCTATCAATTCGACGAAGACTCTTTGTATCCGCCAAACGAGCCACAATTTACCGAAGAGCAGCTCTCAGAGCGCCTTGCGAAGGCATTATTACGAGCCTAAGGCAAAGGGCCGGAACTTCTGGTTAACACAGTTAGAGCGACCCTTCTGTTGTCATACTCTTATTACCGGACAGCTATTACTGGACTGATATTTGGGCTGGTATAACTGGAGTTGTTACTGCAAGACCCGTTGAAATTAATTGCGGTTTTCAAGCAAAAAAGCCAAGGTACACTCCTTGGCTTTTTTAGAAAAATGGATATTCATAGAGAAGTGGATATTCACTGAGGCTTAGAGCGCCGTATCTACAGCCGCCAGCACATCTTCAGCAGGTAAACGCACTTTAAAGTTTGGATCGACAAACGAATAGGTCACTTCACCGTCTTTATTGATAACAAACACAGCAGGCACTGGTAGTGCATTGTGCTTTCTAAGCGACGAGCCGCTCGTCGATGGTTTTAGCTTCAATAAAGTCATACCAAAGCCCGACGAATTAAACGCAATTCCCAAAGCACTAGACGCTTCCATATCGGCATCGGAATAAATTTTGTAATCTAGGCCATCAATCTCTTCTTGAGTTTGCTCTTTCAAACCGGAATACAGAATTTCAGGGCGATCACCACTTAGGAACATAACATTCACGCCCTTTTCGCGGATCTCCGGTAAAACTTTGCGTAAATCTTGTAACTGCACATTACAGTACGGGCACCAACCACCACGATAGACAACGATGAGTGTGGGTGAGTCGAGTTGGTTTGGATCAAATATAACCTGTTCACCGTCGGTATCTTTCACCGTGAATTTTGGTGCCTTATCACCCACTTGCAGTGGTTTAATCGATTCAGCATTATCAGCAATCGTCAAATGTGTCTCCTTGGCGTAAGCAATGTTAAAAAAGCTCGAAAACAAAGCCGTCAGAAATATTGCCAGAGTGACGGCAATACCCGCTGACTTAACAGAGTTATGAACTGTTCCCATAATGATCTTCCTTTCCAATTTATGGTCATTATTTCTGGACGATTTCGACAAGCTTTACCATTGACGACTTATCGGCGCTTTGCTGAACAAACTAGACCTGTAA
This sequence comes from Sessilibacter sp. MAH3, assembly GCF_054658275.1. Taxonomy (NCBI): domain Bacteria; kingdom Pseudomonadati; phylum Pseudomonadota; class Gammaproteobacteria; order Cellvibrionales; family Cellvibrionaceae; genus Sessilibacter; species Sessilibacter sp. MAH3. Next base: position 222,366 of record NZ_BAAGIE010000002.1, read on the forward strand.
TTCCTTTAATCCAGAGCATCAAAACGAACGTACCTGCGAATCCTTATCCTATTCGCGACACATTAAGCGCTTTTTTATGCAAAAATCAAAGTTGATAGAAACATCAGATACTGAACAAAGGTAAGCTCGAAATCAAATCACAAACTGGTCATTTTTTCGTGATTATTCCGTTAGCGCTAACAAAGCGCTAAAACTTCAGGCACTTTATACCTGTTCTTAATTCATGCTTTGATCAAATTAAAAAAAACGTAACACTAAATGTTGATGAATCAATTAAATACACAGGCGAACACAAAGATTATCAATATTAGAATTTACCGAAAACGAAATTAACCTAATCTTTACATCCCGCCCTTTAAAGATGTGAAATAGCGTGTAAAAAAGAGAAGTATCAACATTTTATTTAGGGTTTTACGGCTAATTAACTGTGCAAGCCTGTGTTTAACTCCGCTGTGATTTAATCAGAGTTTCTTATGAACAACACGTACTATTTTTGAAGGATTAAACCCCATTTATCGACATAATTTTCGAGTATTTTATTCGTATAACGTACATTTTTATGACCGTCCATTGTTATGATCACTAACTCCTCGCCTCTTTTAATTGCCTCTAAGGTTTCAAAAACCATTGATGACAACACTCAAAAAAATCAACGTGCTCAGATTCTAAATGCCATTGATTTTGAAGCCCATCCAAACGAAACCATTGCCATACTAGGCCGCAGCGGTAGTGGCAAAAGCACTCTGTTGAATATTTTGGCCGGTATTGTTGATGCCGACGAAGGAGAGGTTCATTTTTACGGCCATAAACTCCATGAACTGAATAACAAACAAAAAACGCTCGTTCGACGAAATCATTTAGGTTATGTATTTCAGTTCTTCAATTTGGTACCAACACTTACCGTGGAAGAAAATATTTTTCTGCCGCTGGAATTGTTAGGCAAAAAAGAAACAAACCGACTACAAGTTGAACAATACATTTCCGAACTGGGACTGAGCTCGTTACGAAAACGTTTTCCCAATCAATTATCCGGAGGTGAACAACAACGTGTCGCCATTCTTCGAGCGATATCCCATCAACCGCAAATCATCCTAGCCGACGAGCCAACTGGCAGCCTTGATGTCGATACCGGTAATCAAGTAGCCGATTTACTATTCAACTCAGTCAACGAAACCTCTACCTTGATTGTTGTTACCCACAGCGAAGAAATTGCAGCTCGCGCCAACAGTATTTACGAATTGTCACGCGGAAAACTTCATAAACGTATCGTTAACTCACTCTAAATTATATGGCTCTTTTAATACGCGCGCAGTTCAGGTTTTTATGGCAAAACCGCTTACAAACTTTTTTGGCGATACTTGGAATTTTGCTGGGCGTCTGCGTTGTTATCGCAGTAGAGCTTACCAACTCCAGCGCTAATCAAAGTTTTATTAACGCCTTTCGTGCAACAAACGCTAACGTCAGCCATCGAATTGTTGGACCATCTACCGGTGTTGCACCCAAGGACTATGTTTATTTACGAAAAAACATTTTTCCACACATTCCCGAAATCAAAACCGCGCCGATAATTGAAGGCGATGGTAAATTTGTAGGAATAGAGCTCGACCACAAAAAACTCCCAATAACACACACCAATGAGAATGTAATCTCTTATAAAGTGCGTATTTTTGGCGTTGATCCAATAGCAGAAACATTTATTGATCGCTTGAATTTTACTTCAAACGAGCAAAGCTCTGAAGGTTCGAGAGCGAATGAAACCGACGCGAATCAAGATATTGACGTGTCTATAAACATCAATCAACTGATGCTACAAGAGAACTCGGTTTTTATCAGTTTGAGTTTTGCGCAAAAATACCACCTTAAATTAAACGATCGCCTATTTCTGCAAAGCTCATCAGATCCCCTAACCGTTGTGGGAATATTTCCAGATACAGATGGTTATTTAGATAACTTTATTATTTGTGATATTGATACCGCCCAAAAGCTCACCAATCGAACTACTTTCTCAAGGATAGACATCAATATTGCTCAACACCTTTGGCATAAATATGAACCTATTATTCAGCAACAACTACCACCGGGTTATTATCTACAGCGCACCACGTCGCTGGAACAGCAATCACTGAAATTAACACAATCATTCCAACTTAATTTACAAGCGATGAGCTTACTAAGTTTACTGGTTGGAATTTTTCTGGTGTATAGCACCGTCAATTATTTCGTCGAAAAGCAACTGCCATTGTTTAAACGTTTGCACGCTATTGGCGTACTTCCGCGCGAAATATTGCAGTTAATTTTATTTGAAGTCGCGCTAATCTCGATAGTTGCATCCAGCGCCGGGGTATTTTTAGCCATCAAACTGGCCGGTTTTTTAGTCTCACTGTCCAACCAAACCATCAACGATTTATATTATTCCACTACTGCCGCACAATTATTTTTATTTAAAACGCCTATTTTCAAGGGTTTTATATTAGGAATTGGCGCTTCACTTGCGGCAGTGGTTATGCCGGCCGTTAAAATTTACAACAGCATTAACGGAATAAACACCAAACAATCGCCAGTAACCAAAGTATCGATTATAAACCCAATATTCACATCACAGGCCTTTGGAATAATTTCATCGGCGATACTTATCGTTGCGGGAGTCGTATTCGCACAACTGGAATCAACCGGTATCTACGGTGGGTTTTTCTCTGTATTCAGTGTACTGCTCGGCTTAGCCTTTTTAACACCCACCTGTGTTGGCTTTTTGTTATTTTTTATTCAACAGCTAAAACCGGTATTTCGCAACTCCTATAAACTTTTGTTTTCTATGGCCGTTGGCGATACTCAGAGAAATTTAGCGAAAACCTCGGTAGCTGCAATGGCGTTAATGATTGCCATTGCCAGCGCGAACGGCATGAGCATTATGATTGGCAGTTTCAGAGAAGCCGTTGGCGATTGGTTAAGTGAACGAGTAAGTGCAGATATTTATGTACGTGGTTTTGACGAGGCACACAATGAAGAAACCTTTATTAACAACGAAATAATTACTGCAATTAAAAACAACCCCACCGTTCATAATCTCTCTATATTCAGCGATTTTAATGCCGAAGCAGCAACCCACGACAACCTTTTCACGGTCGTTAATATAACTGGTGCAATTTTACCCGAGCCTGCACTTCAAGGTTACCAATTTATCGATGATAATAATGACCTAAGTCGCCAAACAGCTTGGGAAAGATTTAAAAACGACGAGGTATTTATCAGCGAAACGCTTTCTAACAAGTTTTCGTTGCGCGTAAACGATACTATTACCGTAAAAACCAGCATTGGCCTTAAGAGTCTTACCGTTGCCAGTATTTATACCGATTACGGCAATCAAACTGGTCGAATGTTAATTAACTGGAATTTATTACAAAAATATTGGCCAGAACAACAACCTCAGTCGCTGGGGCTGTTTGTGAATACCGACAAACATTTATCCAAAGACCAAGCGCTAGAAAATTTAAAAAGCCAATTACAAGAACGCTATAAAAACGAACCTTTACAAATTGTGATAGGCAGTGAAATTATTGATACTGCATTCAATGTTTTCGATCGTACTTTTTTAATTACCCACGCATTAAAAATATTTGTCTTAATTGTGGCATTAATTTCTATCTTTAGTGCTTTATCGTCATTAATGTTAGAGCGCAAAAGCGAACTAATTACCCTAAGAACGCTTGGATTTACCAGCTCTCAAGTACTGTGCCTGCTCTTAATTCAAGCCGGTGTGCTGGGGTTGTGCGTTGGTATTATCGCCGCACCGGTAGGTGAGCTACTTTCTTGGATGCTAATTGAGATTATTCACTGGCGCTCGTTTGGTTGGAGTATGCCGTTGGTTCCGCAAATTTCGGTTTTGGTTGAAAATACTTTCTTTGCTGTATTAACCGCGTTGGTTGCAGCCTTGTATCCGGCGCTTCGTGTGATGAACACGGTTAATAACAACCAATTTAATCAAGAGTAATGTATGAAATACCTTACGCTGTTATTGCTTTTACATTATTTCACCGCAGGACTGTGTCTCGCTCAAGAAAGTAATGCCATCGATTACCGCAATTTAATTCGCAATTCAGAAAATCAAGACTTTGCCAAAGTAACAGCACCCAGAGACTTTGTGTTTCCGCGCGATCATGGCGAACATCCCGATTATAAAATTGAATGGTGGTATCTCACCGGGCATTTACACAACATTAATGACGCCTCACAAAAATGGGGTTATCAAATTACCTTCTTTCGATTCGCATTATCACCCGATGTAACACCAGAAGATCAGCACAAAGATTGGCAATCTAATCAAGTTTACGCGGCACATTTTGCGCTGACAGATATCAATAACAACAAACATTTTCAGTTTGAACGTTTTAGTCGTCCTGCTCTAGGTTTGGCTGGCGTTACAAATCAACCCTTAACCGTGTGGCAAGATAATTGGGTATTAAGCTCAGAGAACTCAAAGGATTTATTTCCCGCAAAACTCTACGCCCAAGATACCGATGCTGATTACGGCACCGTAGCCATCGATTTTAATTTAATCAATTCCAAACCCATTGTTTTGCAAGGTGACCGTGGTTTTAGCAAAAAAAGTAATACTCAAGGTAACGCCTCTTATTACTATTCATACACGCGAATCGCTACAGACGGCAGCATCACAATTGGCGATAACCGTTTTCAAGTCAGTGGCGACAGCTGGCTAGATCGCGAATGGGGCAGCTCCAGCTTGGATACCAATCAAGTTGGTTGGGACTGGTTTGCATTGCAGCTCGAAAACAATCAAGAATTAATGTATTACCGGCTCAGAAGTGATAACGAAATACACAATCGTCAACACGAATCCAGCCAGGGTCTTTGGGTATTTAACGACGGAACCAGCCAAAGGCTTTTTCCACAGGACGTTAATGTTGCACCGCTGGAATTTTGGCAAAGCAATACTGGACAGAAATTTCCCATCAAATGGCAAATTAAAATACCGTCGCTAAACGTAGATATAACTGTTGATGCCGAAATTAAAGATCAGTTATGGAAGAAAAGATTAAAATATTGGGAAGGAGCAATGATCGTAACTGGCAGCCATAAGGGCCGTGGTTACCTTGAGCTTTCGGGCTATTAAAAACTGTGGGAACCTGTGATTAACTCATCCATGATTTAATCAGAGAACAGAAATTGACAATAAGATTTGCAATTTCTCCACAATTTCAATCACTTATAATTTCAATTACTTACAATTCTTGAAATTAACGACACATCCTTGTGTCGTGAGAAACTCTAGGTTAATCAGAGTTTTTTTAATCAGAATTTCCTAGGCTTTTTTCTCAACTTTTAAAAAACGATCGAACTTGCTGTAGCAATTATTCAACCATACTTTTACGCGTTGACGCTCTGCTGTAGACATCGCTTTTGCGTTATTAGCAGCCGCCCAAAAACTGAAATTATAGAAATCAATTTTTTGCGCTAACTGTGATTGTAATTTTGGAAGGGTCACAAAAATTGCGTTAATGCTTTGCGCTCTTTCAAAAATTGCAGACTTATCGAATAAATCGAAATTAGCACCACGCCCCATATTCTTAACAATGACCATTTGCATAGGTAAATCTTGATACTTCTTAATAAAGCGATCCAATAAACGAGCGGAATCGGCACCGTCGTCCATTACATGCCAGAAATACGCTTTTGCATCAATCGCTTCAAGAATGGCAAATAAATCGCTCTCGTCAATCCAGTCTTCTAAACTGTCTGCGGTTTGTGCAGCAAGATCAACGATAATTTCGGCGCGGCCATTTTCTTCAGCAGCGACTAGAATTTCGTCCATGCTCTCAAAGTCGTCAATAACAACTGGAGAAGTGAATTCTGCGTAAAATCGTGAAAATGTACTGTGTGATTGATCTGAATCGAAACCAATAAAAGGCTGCTCGGCGTCAATAAAGTACTGCGCTAACGTTCTCGCTGTAAAGGATTTACCAACACCACCTTTCTCACCACTGATAAAATGAACTCTAGCCACGACTTCTCTCCTAAAATGAATACACAGCAAATTATGTAATTTATTCCAGTTGAAAATTTCATATTTATGAATTTCTCAACAGAACGCAAAAAAATCTGATTTCTTGCGGAGGCGGCATTTTAATGCCGTAGCTGCGACTGGCAAATGAATTTTCGCGATAACGTCTAATAATTCATAACGAATGACCGATACACAAGTTAGTTATTAACGACGTATTCGACTCCTGCAGATATTCAAACACGACCTTTTTAACGACATAGACAAGTTTTTCTTGAATCAATGGTTAGGTTCATAAAAGTATTCGAATCTTTTCGTTAGATTACCTCGCAATTTTTATCTCAACCTCCTCGGGAGTTAACATGAAACACAGAGTCTTGTTTGGGCTACTCGTTGCTGGCCTTGCGCCGCTGGCTAGTGCACAAATTGAAAATGCAAATTTTGAAAATTTTTCTGGCAACACGCCAACCGGTTGGACTACCGATACGGGCATTGCCACTAGCCGATCAACTATTGCTCAAGCAGGCAGCAGCTCTGTCGCTGTCCAAGTGAATACCACCAGCCAAGCAAGCACCGACCTTACACAATTGGTTCCGGTTGTTGCCGGCCAAACCTATAATTTCAGTGCTTACGTTCGTCACACCGAAGGCGGTATGCGAGCCCGTATGGTGGTTGACGGCTTCAGAAACTACTCATCACCAACGCTTTTAAACCAATGGCAACAAATTAGTTATACCTACACCGCCGCATCTACCGGTAGCATTGAAGTAGGCTTGCGTTTTTACGACGTAGCGGGTTTTGATGGCTCTGAAATCGTATACGTAGATAACTTTGCACCAGCATCAACCAGTGGTGGTGGCGGCGGCGGTTCAAGCAGCTGTGCTGACAATCCTGTAACCGTAAGTATTCTTACCGACAACTTCGGCAGTGAAACAACCTGGACTTTACGTCGTGGTACTACCACCGTTGCCAGCGGCGGCAACTACGGTAACAACGCGCAAATTTCTGAAGACTACTGCGTAACCGACGGCAGCTACACCTTCCAAATCAATGATTCCTTCGGCGACGGCATCTGTTGTGGTTTCGGCAATGGCAATTACTCTGTTAGCTCAAGCGGCACCGTAGTAGCGAGTGGCGGTCAATTTGCCAGTACCGAAAGCACAACCTTTAGCCTTCCAGTTTCCGGCGGCTCAGGTGGCGGCACCACCCCTCCTCCATCCGATAACGGCGCGCCATCGGGTTATTACGCAAGTGCCACAGGCTTAAGTGGCTTCACGCTTAAATCAGAGCTACACCGCATCATTAATAATCACGCAGCGCAAGGTTATAGTGCGGTTTGGACTTTCTATCTAAATAACGAAATCGACCGTTTCTACGAAAACGATGGCAGTATCCTAGATATTTACTCTGAGCGTCCGACCAGCAGCGATGCTTACAACTACTCACCTGGCACTGATCAATGCGGTACCTTCAGTGGCGAAGGCAACTGTTATAACCGTGAACACTCCTTCCCACGCAGCTGGTTTGGCGGCGCGGTTGAGCCAATGAACTCCGATATTCACCACATTTTTGCTACCGATGGCTCGGTTAACGGTCGTCGCAGCAGCTTCCCTTATGGTGAAGTTGGTTCTGCAACCTTTACTTCAACCAACGGCTCACGTCTTGGCAGTGCACGTACCGGTCTTGGCTATAGCGGCACGGTGTTCGAACCTATCGATGAGTTTAAAGGCGATTTAGCACGTGCTTATTTCTACATGGCAACACGTTACGAAGACAGAATCGCAGGATGGCAAAGTAACAGCACCTCCGCTGACGACGTGCTAAACGGCACTAGCACTCAAGCATTCGAGCCTTGGGTTGTTAACATGCTGCGCAGCTGGCATTTAGCTGATCCAGTGAGCCAAAAAGAAATTGATCGTAACAATGCTGCGTTTATCCACCAGGGCAACCGCAACCCATTCGTTGATCATCCAGAATATGTAACCCAAATTTGGGGCAACTAACCGTTTAAAAACGTTTAATAATAAAACGATTATCAATATCTAAGGCCATCTTTTAAAGATGGCCTTTTTTTATATCAAAAATACTTAGAATTAATTTTTAAGAACCTTCAAATAACTGATTCATGATTTAATCAGATTTTCCTTTACAAAATATCCCAAAAGCTTTTATAGGAAACACCGATAGATCCAGCGCTTCTTAAATGTTTAATTCGCTTAAAATATTTTGCCGCGTTTAACCAAACACCTAATTCCCAGCAAAGGACATATAACCTTTTATCAAAATACCTCTTGAGGTTAAAACGTATTCTGGAAATATATTATGCCCATATACATTAATAAAATTCCTGTATTTAGTTTTTAAAGTAATTAAAACCGTGCAAAAATAACAATTCTGTAACTTAAATTTGAACCACGTCAAAAAAATAGACTTCGCCGCACTAATAATTAAAATCGTCTAATATATCTCTCTGCTTACATAGCAATTTACACATTACATATTTATCAGCAACACCGTCACTGCCACTAGAGCAATGCAAGCCAGTACCGCATTACGTTAGGTTTTATAACAATATCGCCAACCGGACTTAGGCTATAAAAATGACCTTTAATGGAACAAAGCACACTCAATTGATTGGCAAGGTAGTAAAAAGACAACAATCACCCAAAGCCATAGAATCACTGCTATCCAATATTACACAGTCTTTTATACTCCGCGAAAATCAAGGCATATCAGAAAAAAACGTCTGTTTTTTTGTTTCAAAAAAAACATTTTATGAACCTGAATTGGAACTCTTAGTAAATTCAAACGCTGACCAAACCATAGAATATGTGCAGATTTCATCAATACCGTTAACACCTTTGGGTAAAGTTGATATTGCTAAATTAAAATTTTTGTACAGCTCAAATCAACTGATTTCAACCAAAACGCTCACCACCAACAATCAAGATAAATATTCTTTTTATTTTTTAGGTGAAGCGCAAGCAACAGCCAACTATATTCATCTGAATCAGTTACAACGGCCAACAAATTCAAGGCAAAACAACTCAGACTCGTTGACTGATCAAGATTTAAGAGATACAACTGAAAGTCAACAAGAACCACCGTTAGATTTTTTAGAAAACAATTTACCTTCATCGGAGACACACACCCAACCCTGTGCAACACAAGACCAAGGGCCTTTTACTTTAATAGAATTATTGGCATTAAGAGCCGAGCAAATTCAATCTCCTGAATTAATATTTCTCGACGAATTAGGTCAAATAGACAACACCTACTCGTGCAAAGCGTTATTATTACAAGTAAAAATACTGGCTAAACATCTACAACTAACACACAATGATAATCCTTATCTTATAATTCACACACGCGATCTAAGTCATTCACTTATAGCATTTTGGTCTGCTATTTATTCTGGATTAATTCCCGTTATTACCAATGCCTGGAAAAACTCAGAACCCAACGAAAATGATTTGGAAAGATTTGATTATGTTCGCCGACAACTTGGCGACCCCATTATTATTTCTGATCAATTATCCATAAAGACGTTAACCAAACTCTATAACGAAAAATCTAAACAACTGAATATCATTGATAATACCTTAGCAACTCGTACCTTAGATATTGTTAGCACTCTAGAGAATTCAACAAATAACCTAATCGCGCTTAGAAAAATCACTCAACCCAAACCAGACGACGTTGCATTTTTGTGTTTAACCTCAGGCAGCACAGGTATGCCGAAATTTGTAGAGTTAACACACAAGAATATTTTGGCAAGAAGTAAAGGCGCTGCGCATTTATGGGAAAATCAACCCAGCGATAAAACCCTGAACTGGCTACCCTTCGACCACATTGGCAGCATTTCTGACTGGCATATCAGAAGTTTAGTATGTGGTTGTACCACAGTTTATGCACCCACAGAATTGGTACTTAATAATCCGTTAAATTGGTTAGACACCATTGATCGCCTACGCATTACGCACACATGGGCGACAGATTCCGCCTATAAAATGATTATTAATGCACTTAAATCCAATCGCGATTCACGATTTTGGGATTTATCCTGCGTTAATACGTTATTAAACGCCGCAGAACCCATTGCAGAATCCACCGCCAAAGAACTTATTTCGCAATTGAGCGACTACCAACTACCTAAAAATTGCCTAATGCCCGCCTTCGGCATGGCCGAGCTCGGATCGGGCGTGACCTATTCTAGACCAAAAGAAAACACCTTTAAAAAACAAATTACCGTAGAACGAGCAAGCACTAATAAATCACTACTTAAGATTGTACAAATCGGCACACCGGGAAGCGTGGCTTATACAAGTCTTGGTCCAACCATACCCGGTATGGGGGTTCGCGCAATTGATAAAGATGGTAATGTTTTACCTGAGCTATCTATTGGTGAAATTCAATTTAAAGGTTCTTCGCTATCCAACGGTTATTTTAATAACCAAGTTGCAAACCAAGGCTTATTTTCTAAAGATGGCTGGTTAAATACCGGTGACAAAGGTTTTATTTACAACAAGGAATTATTTTTAACCGGCAGAAGTAAAGACACCTTAATTATAAACGGCAAAAATTATAATCCCATTGATTTTGAAGTTATTGTCGATAATTTAGCGAGTGTCGCAGCAGGTTACACAGCCGCAATACAAGCCAAAAAACCCGGTCAAACTAGCGAAAGCCTGATTGTATTTTTTTGTCCAAACAACTCAACTCTAGCAAACAATGATTTAAAAACCATTATTGACGATATTGAAAAAGCGTTCTCTAAACACCATCAGTTAAAGCCTGATTATATTCTGCCGGTCGTTAAAGACGATATTCCCAAAACCAGCATCCAAAAAATTCAGCGCTCGAAATTAGTTCATCAGGTTGAGGATGGTAACTTTGAAGAACTCTGCGAAAAAATTGATGTACTTACCGAAAATAACCGAACCGTAAGAGAATGCTTTACCGAACTCAGTTGGGTGAACGATATTGGCGAAGCCGACCAAATAATTGAACGCCACAACACAATTTTACTGATCAGAGAAATAACCCGTGAAATTGAAGCGCTAATAAAGGCTATATTACAAACATCTCGATCGCTACTTGTTATCAGCGAAGCTTCTTTATTATCATCCTTAAATTTAGTAGAAGCAGATAGCAATCTAGTACTCGTGAGTCTTCATCAAGAAAATTTTTGTGATCAACTCAGTGAATGGCTTGATAATAAAAGCTTAGCGCAAAACGTATTTTTAGATCTTTCACTAACCGCTAAAGCGTGTAATCTTGATGAAGACATAGAAGCGATTATTGCTGATCACAACACGGTTCTTAATCAAGTAAATCAGAGCCAAGTTTTTGCCAAATACGTTTGTCAATATTTGCTCATCGATAGATCAGACCATATTGATGAAATTACCTTTTGGTCGTTATCCAGTTACTACTTAACTGGCATTCGTAGCCTACTCAACCAAATTGATCTTGAGTCAGCAACCGATGCAGAAACTCCAGAGAAATTTTATAAATCGATTTATTTTAAAGACATCGATAATAATTGTGAGAACTACTGGTTAGATGCCCTACTCTTTGAGTTAAGCCATTGTGGCAGTGCCGATGAAGTACGTTATGATCAATTATCATCCTTTAAAACAACAGATACTAGCAACAAACTGGCACGACAAACTAAAAAGCTCTCCGCTGTTAATTTATGGAATCAAAAAAATACATCATTACCGCTACAACAAAATACTTGGGTTTTGGTAACCGGCGGTTTAGGCGCCATAGGATTTGAGGTTTGCAAATGGTTACAAAACCACAACATTAATTTATTGGTTATCGGCTCTAAAACCAAATCCGAAATTCATTCTAGAGAAAATATAGACATTAGAGACCGTTATCAATATCTGGAAAATAATGGTAATTTTATTTATCAACCTCATAAGATCTCAAAGGCTAAAACATTTTTGTCTGCCATTGACCGTTGGCAACAAGAATTAGGTGCAAGCATATCGGGTGTTTTTCACCTTGCTGGTACCGCCACTGCGGATGACGATTTACATATATCGAACGCAGATTTTAAAAAAATATGGCTAGCCAAAGTCGAGGGAACAAAAGCCATTTGTGAATTGCAACAGCACGATCCAAATTTAGTGGCCGTGTTATTTTCATCAATAATGGCCGACAGCAGATTATTTGGCTCACCCGCCTATTGTGCAGCCAATCGTTATCTTCAAGAACTGGCATTACAACAACAAATCAATGCGTATAAAACCTATGCAATCGCCTGGTCTGCCTGGAAAAACCTAGGATTATCGCACAATACATCATCGGCGCTGCTACAAAAGCTCGGTGTAGAAGCGCTTACCAGTGATTCGGGTATCGCTGTTTTAGAAGCTTATTTGCGACAACAACCTCAAAACATTCTGGTAGGCGTTGATTCTAATGCGGCCAATTTTAGAGCGCAAAATAGCGAACAAAACCACAGTATTCATCGTTTATTGTGTGTTCACCCTCGCGAGGCTTCTAACGCACTAGGCGATTTTGACAAGGCAAAAACGCCCATTAAAACCCAAATAAATGGCGGCCTATCTGTTGATACTCTCAATATCGAGAGCCTACCACACATGGTTACCGCCCAGTACAGCGGCGTAAACTACAAGCAGTTACGCGATTTATTTGTTGTTGAACAAAGCGATGCTGTAAAACCAACAAACGAGATACAACATAAACTGCACGAAATTTGGCAACGTATTTTAAATCACTCGGATTTTGGCGTATCCGATAATTTTTATTTGGTTGGTGGCTCCTCTATGCTGTCAGCAGCAGTTGTTACCGCCATAAAGCAGCACTGGAAAATCGAAATCAATAAACACGATGCCATTAATGCTACGACCATTCTGCAACAAGAAGCCCTAATCACAGAAAAAACGAGTCCTTCGATATATTTAGATACAGCGCCAGTCTCGAAATCTCAACAATTACACGAACGCAAAGACGAGGTTATTTGCTTACAAAATAACACCAACAATACACCTTTCTTTTGTTTATGCGGCATTGGTATTTATGCCGAACTCGCCCAGGCACTGCAAAACGTAGCACCGGTATACGCGATTTATCTGTATATGGAAGATCGAGCACTCGAAAAAGACGAGTTGTTAGATGTAAACATTATGGCAAAAGCCTACGTTGAGTCTATAAAAAAAGTGCAAAGTACCGGGCCTTATCGCCTTTTAGGTTTGTCTTTTGGCGGTGTTTTAGCGTATGAAGTTGCCAACCTGTTGATCTCGCAGGGAGACGATGTAGAACTGGTTGGTGTACTGGATTTTATTCTGCCCGAAAACCTAGCCGCCCCCAATTTCTTCAACGACCTTAAATTTCACTTAAAAGATAAATCTAAACGTATTTTCAGAAATGCATTACGCCTTGTGCAACATGTTAACAAAAGCTTTCAACTAAAACCCGACACCGTAGAAGTTCATTATCGCCGAGCTTTTGAACACCATAAAAGTTACCTAAAACCTTGGCAATATCCCGACAAACTTGTTGTTTTCAGAGCCAAAGACGAACCTCACCATAAAGGTAAAAGCGCTCAAATTTGCGGAGGCTGGAACCAACTGAATACCGATAGCAAGAATATTGAATCCTATTTAATCGACGGTGACCACTTGGGAATTCTTCGCGATTCTGGCCCAAAACAAATTGCCAGTCTTATCGAAGACAAATTAGCGCGTTTGAAATAGATGTTTACTTTTTCGTCTTTAATAAATTAACTCAAATACTGTAGGAACCTCTGTTGAATTCACGGCAATTTAATTAGAGAGTCCTATAAATTTTATTTCTAACACTTTTTTTCAATATCTTTTAGATGTTCATTTAAATATTCATATAAATACATTTTAATAAATAATCGATTAATTTATATACCTGCCTGCATCAAACCGAATAAGCCCGCTTACTCAATAAACAACAAGTTAAAATATTGTAAAAAATCCAATTAACAAAGAATTTACAGTATTAATTTATTCTCTGGTAGATAAAATCCCCATCCGAACTCATCACCGCGAATAATAATTTTTTTATTATTCGCGCTTAACATTCAGGATGAAACGTATGAAAGGGAAGACAGTTCTTATTGTTGGTGGCACCTCAGGCATTGGTTTTGCTCTTGCCAAAAAAGTATCCGACGCCGGCGCTAGAGTTATTGTCTCATCAAGATCAAAACATAAAGAGTCTTATAACTTCGATTATATTCCCGTCGATTTAACTGTTGACAGCGACGTTGCCGATTTAGTAGGCATCGCCGGTAATATTGATCACTTAGCCATTACCATTAAATCGCCATTAGTGGTCGAGAATTTTTTAGAAATCAACAACGATGATGTGCGCGATGCTTTTGAAACTAAATTTTGGGGCCAATACAATTTAGTCAAAAAAATCCACAAGAATATTAATCGTGGCGGCAGCATCACCATGACCTCGGGTTCGTTAGGCATAAAACCCCACAAGGGATTCTCGACCATGAGCGCGGTTGCTGGTGCCGTAGATTCTTTATGTCGATCGTTAGCGCTTGAGCTGGCACCGCTGCGCGTAAACTCAGTAAGCCCAGGTTTTAAAACCCTTGAAGAATTAAAAGACAAGATTCCATTAGGACTAGGCACCAACCAACAAATGGCTAACTCTTATTTTTATTTAATGAATGACGACTACGTAACAGGAACCAACTTAATTCCCGACGGTGGCGCACTGCTGGTTTAAGAACGGCTAGCTTAAGAACGATCGGCTCAAGAACGATTAGTTAAAGAACATCTAATTAGCCGAGGAATAGATTAAGCGCTATTTTTCTTATTATTTAAATATTCAATTAACCGTTTTTACTTTAGAAAACGCACCTTTTAGCGCAAAAAATAACAACAACTGCGCAACAATAAAAATGTAGTATTTTAAATAAGTGCCAGTCACCAATACCGCCATTGAGTTCGCATAATTACCAGACAAACTTAAAGTAATGTACTGAACTATTAAAAAAGTCGCTAAAACTATAGCAAGTGTCACATCCACGGACAGTCGCGACACCCAAGTCGCGACCAAGGTTAATGGCAACACTGCCACAAAATACCCACAATAACGGATCGCCGTTATTACCCAATCACCGTACAAATACCAGCCATTAATTGTGCTGGTCACCAACACCTTAGGTACAAAGGTTCGAAAGATTTCGTTGACCAACCAAGATAGCGGTATGGCTAGTACAACAATCCACAATAGTTTTTTAATAAACACGGCGGTGGTTTGAGTTGTCTGTGAGGTTTTTTCTGATTGAGTAAGTTCGTTTTGCAATGGAAAACCCGTTATAGGTGCGCGAATTTTAGTAGCTTTAGATTAATTGACGGTGATTTAATCGACAGTAGAAATTAAAAATGCGACTTTCAATTTTTTCACAATTTTAATTGCATACCGCTCTTAAATTGGCGACACATCCTTGTGCCGCGGTAACTCTAGATCAGTTAGAGCTGCTTTTATTTGTTAACGACGCTTGGTCGGCGGTCTATTAGGGCCACGACCCGCAGAACCACCGGTTGGTTTTCTGCGCGAACCGGCACTGACACTGGGTTTATTTTTTCCGGCAAGACCTTGTTGGCGTTTATCGCCGCGCGCAGGTCTTGGTTTTATGCCTTTACGAACGCGATATTCTTCGTTTTCGCCGGGAACCAGTTTTTTATCGCCCACACCAATAAGATCTTCTCGACCCATTTCACGCAAGGCTTCGCGCAATTTCGCCCAATTGGCCGGATCGTGATAACGTAAAAACGCCTTTTGCACGCGACGCTCTTCGGTGTTTTTGGGACTGTATATTTTTTCTGATTTATAGGTTATGCGTTTTAACGGATTACGACCGGAATAGTACATCGCTGTGGCCAGCGACATAGGCGACGGATAAAACGTTTGTACCTGATCGACTTCAAAACCGTGGGTTTTTAACCAAACCGCAAGATTCATCATGTCTTCGTCTTCGCAACCGGGATGCGCGGCAATAAAGTACGGAATTAAATATTGTTTTTTACCCGCTTCTTTTGAGTATTTATAAAACATTTTCTCAAACCGAGCATAGGTTCCCATGCCGGGCTTCATCATTTTGCTCAGCGTATTTTGTTCGCTGTGCTCGGGCGCAATTTTTAAATAACCACCCACATGATGCGTCACCAATTCTTTAACGTATTCTGGGTCTTCTACAGCAAGGTCGTAACGCAATCCCGAGGCAATGGCTACGGTATGCACGCCCTCAACCGCACGCGCCTTACGATAAAGCTGCGTGGTTTCGGAGTGATCGGTTTTTAAATTCGGACAAATTTCTGGGTAAACACAGCTCAGCTTACGGCAGTTGGCTTGAATATTTGGATCTTTGCAGTTGAGCTTGTACATATTTGATGTAGGCCCACCCAAATCCGAAATCGCACCGGTAAATCCGGGAACCTTATCGCGAATTTCTTCAATTTCTCGCAAAATCGATTCGTGCGAACGGCTTTGAATAATTCGGCCTTCGTGTTCGGTGATGGAACAAAAAGTACAACCACCAAAACAACCACGCATAATGTTGACCGAAGTTTTGATCATATCGTACGCAGGAATTCGCTTGCCCGCGTATTTAGGATGCGGAATGCGCGCATAAGGCAAACCAAACACTGCATCCATTTCGTCGGTTTCTAACGGGATTGGCGGCGGGTTTACCCAAATTTCTTTATTGCCGTGTTTTTGAATCAACGCACGGGCGTTATGAGGGTTTGATTCTTGATGCAACACTCGCGAAGCGTGGGCGTACAACACCGAATCTTTAGAGACCTTTTCAAAACTGGGTAAACGAATACAGGTTTGATCGGGATTCAACTCTTGCTCGTAGCGGCGCAACGGCATTGGCACAATACGCACCACATCACTGCGCTCGGCAGGTGTTTCTTCGGTGTTTTCACCAACATTTTTGCTGTCAATAACATTACCGTCGGCATCAACTTTTTGTTGCTGATGCACGGTTTCATAGGGGCTTGGAATCTGGTCTATTTTTCCCGGCCAATCGATACGCGAAGAATCCAGCTCAGAGTAACCACCCGGCGTGTGATCAATCAACACCGTGGTACCACGTAAATCTCTGATAGAGGAAATAGGCTCGCCATCGGCTAAGCGGTGGCTCAATTCAACAATGGCGCGCTCGGCATTACCGTACAGAAGAATATCGGCGGTAGAATCCACCAAAACCGAGCGGCGCACACTGTTGCTCCAGTAATCGTACTGGGCAATACGACGCAGGCTTGCCTCAATACCACCAATCACGATGGGCACGTCTTTCCAGCAGGCCTTACAGCGCTGGCTGTACACAATTACCGCGCGATCTGGGCGCTTACCGGCCTCACCTAAGGGCGTGTAGGCATCGTCGCTGCGCAAACGCAAGTCAGCGGTGTAGGCGTTAATCAGCGAATCCATATTTCCGGCGGTAACACCAAAATACAAATTCGGCTTACCTAAAGCCATAAAATCATCGTTAGAACGCCAATCGGGCTGGCTGATAATACCCACGCGAAAGCCCTGCGCCTCTAACAAGCGCCCCATAACCGCCATACCAAATGACGGATGATCAACATAGGCATCACCAGTGACGATAATAATATCGCAGCTGTCCCAGCCGAGTTGTTCCATTTCTTGTCGCGAGGTTGGTAAAAACGGCGCGGCTCCAAAGCATTCCGCCCAATACTTGGGGTAAGAGAACAAATGGGGCGCAGTTTTAGGGGCAGATTTCATAGTCGATAACACACTAGCCAAATAAACGGCGTATTCTCACAAATTATTGTAGAAAGTCATAGACAAATTCCGAGAAAACCGTACGAATAATGACCCTTGTGCAATCATGGAAATACGCTTTCAAACCATTGTTAACCCACTGTTCAGTGCTTGTTGTTTCATGATCAAACCATTTTATTTACAGACAAGATATTATGGCAGATCTCGGAGGTTAATCAGAGGTTCCTAAAGGTGATCTTGCTTCCATATTACAGCGAGTGGACTAATTTCTAAGATTGTAATTGATCTAAAAGTTTAGATTAAAAATTAGATAAAACCTCAGAATAACTTAGCAATCCATTTTAAAAACTTATACTTGATTAGCATACTTAATTAACCATAAAAGGGACGAATTTCTACAGAGGCACGACACGCCATGGCAGCTTTTCGAGCCCATTCCTGAGCAGATTTAAGATCAGGGCACTCTAGCACCCACAAGCCATCTATAAACTCAGAAGCTTTGATATAGGACTCTTCAGATTCGGTAATTACATTGTTTGTATCATATTTAAAAGATTTTGCGTATTCAATTGGCATCAAACCACCTACAAAAGTCTGAACCCCCGACGCTATCATTTCTGAATTTAAAGCATCTATGGCCTTCATCATGGCTTGGTCCACAACGACATTTGCATCAAAGCCAATGTCTCGAAAAACTGTTATTAAGAATTTAGCCATATTTTCACCTCCATTACAGAACTATCCAGAAATAACCTGCTCATCATTTTAGAATTTCTACGACTGCGCCGTAAAAGATAATAATAAAACCCAATATTTCAACAATTACCAGCGAAATCATGTAAGCCTTGAATAAGGTCATTGGAACGGTAAACATTCCTATATTAAAAGGTGGTTTAAATTGATTTGTGGTATCTTTTAAAAAACCATGTAGCAAATAAAAAAGAATTGCTGAAGCGAAGAACAGTAATATCGAAAGCGACGAAATCAGTTCTAACCAGTTGGGTAGTTGACTGATTTTAAGAAATTGTAAAATTAATAGTGCAGCGAATGAGTAAAGCAGCGAAGCTCTATGACTGATATCAACATAAGGATGAGCTCTAGCATTTTTGGTTCGCATAATTTGCTGATACTTCCACACTCCGGTAAGCAACCCGATTAAAAAGAAGATTCCGGCAAAGATTATTGTTATTTTTTCGGCAGTGTTCATCAATCACCTTATAATTTTATTGATCACATAAGCTTCGTCACTGCGATCATTTATTTTTATGTTAGTGAATGCTAGCAAAATTGGACGACTTTAAAATCAATTACAGATGTAATCTTATTTAAGGAAACTCTGATTAACCTAGAGTTTCTCGCGACACAAGGAAGTGTCGCCAATTTCAAGAACTGTAAGTGATTGAAATTGTGAAGAAATTGGAAATCGCATTTTCAATTTCTGTCCTCTGATTAAATCATGAATGAGTTAATCAGAGGTTCCTTAAGTGTGATTGTGATTAGATTTTTTGAATGGTGTTTTCGGTAGGTCTAAAAGCAGCGTGTGAATGGGTAGGCCAACACGCTGCAATTTCAGTAAGGTGAAGCAGACTCAATTGTCAGTTATATTTTTAATACACAAAAATATTTGTCTTATGGCGTAGAGACTTTTTGTTGAAGCTCCAACAACTGTCTATTGATATTAAGTCTGTAGGCATCAATGGCATCGATGGCTTCTTCGTTACTAATCACTCGCGTACTTAGCTGATCTAATGCAGCAAGTTTAGTTTCTAGCGTTTTCACTTGATTACGAAGTGCATCTAAGCCAGCTGTATTTTGTAGTTTCGCAGCCAAAGTATTTTGCTGAGTCGTTAACGATGCCAATTCTTTCTCGATGAGAGCAACCTTTTCGGTTTGCGAAATTTGCTGGCGAGCGAGTTGATCTTCTAATTTTTTAGACGCTTGAGCACTTGCAGATTTGGCACTGGCAATTGCTTTAGTATTCTCTGCAATGGCATCTTTGTTGACGTTTCGGGTATCCCAAAGTTTACGAATTTCAGATTCTGAAGCACGAATATCTTCAACCGCTTTCTTTAAGTTCGCTTGCAAAGCAGTAACCGATTGGGTGGATTCATCATCAGAAAGCTCTAGACGTTGCTCTAGGCCTGTGATGCGGGATTCTGCTGCCTTCATTTGTTCATCAAATTGCGCTTGCGCTTGGGTTAGCATCCAAAATGCGAAGCCCGCTAAACCTAGCCCTAAAAAGCCGACAAATAACGAAAACCCCGCTAGCGGTGAATTAGATTTTACGATCGTTGGTGGCGCTCGGTGAGTAGCGGCATGACTTGCGGTTTGATTAGAACTCGGTTGTCTTGGGGCGCTACCTGGCGCAGGCGGCACAGCTTTGCGCGTCGCAGAAGCTCGGGGTTCATCGTCCAAGGTAGTTGTTAAGTCGGAGGATGATAATGTGGGTTCCTTTCTTGAGTGCACCATAATTCTTCTAACATTGTGTGGTTATGAAAAAGACTGTTGTCGCCGGTTATTTGGATACAATCTTACTGTGATTTAACAAACCTGTGTTGATTATTACAAAAGATTTGCGTCACGAGCCCTCAGACAATCAACGAACGACATTTTGCCAATATAGGAAACTCTGATTATCCTAGAGTTTCTCGCGACACAAGAATGTATCGCCAATTTCAAGAACGGTAAGTGATTGAAATTGTGAAGAAATTGGATATCGTATTTTCAATTTCTGCTCTCTGATTAACTCATGGATGAGTGAATCTGAGGTGACTATAGTAACGATGTCTGACTTAAAAATCTTCGTTGTGTTCACATCTGAATCGGTAAATAAGCACTGCAATACCGATTTTTACTGCGCCAAAACAATCGCCATAGTTATGGTTGTCGCTGCAATTAACAGAATTTAGATAGGTAAGAATAGGTTTGTGATGGTCGTCATCACAACGAGGTGAGCGTGTCGATTAAGACCAAACTCTTTCGAGTTTTTAGAAATATACACTGTAGGAAACTCTGATTAATCCAGAATTTCCAGTGCTACTACGATGTTTTGCCAATCTCAAGAACGGTAAGTGATTGAAATTGTGAAAAATTGAGGATCGTATTGCCAACCTCTGCCCTCAGATTAAATCAGGGATGAGTTAGTCAAAGGTCTCTGTAGAAACAATGTCGTATAAGCAATGTTGTAAAAACAACGTCGCAAAAACAATGCTGTAGAAACAATAAAGGCCCGCATTAAGCGAGCCTTTATCTAGAATAAGCTTTTTAGGAGCCGGGGCTTACATCATGCCGCCCATGCCACCCATTCCGCCCATACCACCCATGCCGCCCATACCAGCGTCAGCACCTTCAGCTTTAGGAGCATCAGCAATCATGGCTTCGGTGGTGATCATCAAGCCAGCGATAGAACCCGCTGCTTGAAGTGCAGTACGAGTTACTTTTGCTGGGTCAAGAATACCCATTTCTAACATATCGCCGTATTGACCAGTGCCTGCGTTGAAGCCGAAGTTACCTTCGCCATTACGTACGTTGTTAGCAACAACAGACGCTTCTTCACCAGCGTTAGCAACGATTTGACGAAGTGGAGCTTCCATGGCACGACGAGCAATCGCAATACCAGCGGTTTGTTCTTCGTTGTCGCCTTCAAGGTCAGCAATTGCCGCAACGGCACGAATTAACGCGGTACCGCCGCCAGGAACAACACCTTCTTCAACCGCTGCACGAGTAGCGTGAAGTGCGTCTTCTACGCGAGCTTTCTTCTCTTTCATTTCAACTTCGGTAGCAGCACCAACTTTAATTACTGCTACACCGCCTGCTAACTTAGCAACACGTTCTTGAAGTTTTTCACGATCGTAATCAGAAGAAGTTTCTTCGATTTGAGCACGAATTTGGGCAACGCGTGCTTGAATTTCTGCAGCATCACCAGCACCGTCGACGATTACGGTGGTTTCTTTGTTCATGGTTACGCGCTTAGCGGTACCTAGGTGCTCAAGAGTAGCACTGTCTAGGTCTAGACCCACTTCTTCAGAAATCACGGTAGCGCCAGTTAGGGTTGCGATGTCTTGCAACATGGCTTTACGACGATCACCAAAGCCAGGCGCTTTACACGCTGCGACTTTAACAATACCGCGCATGTTGTTAACAACCAACGTTGCCAAGGCTTCGCCTTCTACGTCTTCAGCGATGATAACAAGTGGCTTGTTCGCTTTTGCAACGGCTTCTAGAACTGGAAGAAGTTCGCGAATGTTTGATACTTTTTTGTCAACTAAAAGCAATAATGGGCTTTCAGTTTCAACGGTCATGTTTTCTTGGTTGGTAATGAAGTAAGGAGAAAGGTAACCGCGGTCGAACTGCATACCTTCTACTACGTCGAGTTCGTTTTCTAAACCAGAACCTTCTTCTACGGTGATAACACCTTCTTTACCCACTTTTTCCATCGCTTCTGCGATAACGTTACCAATGTTTGAATCGCTGTTAGCAGAGATAGTACCTACTTGAGCGATAGACTTGGAATCTGCACAAGGTTGAGCGATTGAACGGATGTGTTCAACAGCAGCGGCAACCGCTTTGTCGATACCACGCTTAAGATCCATTGGATTCATACCAGCAGCAACAGATTTTAAGCCTTCGTTAACGATTGCTTGAGCCAATACTGTTGCAGTAGTGGTACCGTCACCGGCGTCATCAGAAGCTTTAGAAGCAACTTCTTTCACCATTTGTGCGCCCATGTTTTCGAACTTGTCTGCAAGCTCGATTTCTTTAGCAACAGACACACCGTCTTTGGTTACAGTTGGTGCACCGAAAGATTTTTCCAGTACAACGTTACGGCCTTTAGGGCCAAGGGTGGTTTTAACTGCGTCAGCAAGAATATTTACACCCGCAAGCATTTTTACGCGAGCGTCATCACCAAATTTAACTTCTTTAGCGGCCATTATTACTTTCCTTCTAGATTCTTATTCAAATTCAAACGTGTCGTTTGTAAGCGATTAAACCAAAACCGCTTTGATGTCAGATTCAGTCAAAATAAGTAGCTCTTCGCCATCTACTTCGATGGTGTCGCTACCGGCGTACTTGCCAAATACCACGATGTCGCCAACTTTAACGTCAACTGGACGAACTTCGCCGTTGTCCAAGATGCGACCGTTACCCACTGCCAAAACTTCGCCTTGATTTGGCTTATCAGTCGCCGAACCTGGCAAAACGATACCAGAAGCAGTAGTTTTTTCTTCTTCCTTGCGGCGAACCACAACACGGTCGTGTAAAGGACGGATATTCATGTTTGATGTCTCCTGAAAGTGTTCATAGCAACCCGCTCTTGCGGATTGCCAAAGTCTTGGTGTTTCGGTTATGTAATTCGCAATTACATGAGCCTTAAATACTTAAGTCTCAAGGCCTGCAATCTTAGTGGTTGTGGAGATGGGGCTTTGAAAATCGATTTCAACACCTTCATGGCAAAAATTTTTGATTTTTTTTCTCGGCCGTATCGTTTTCAGAAGTAGAAGAAGTGAACTCACCGTCGTAGGTGCTTCCGGCGCGGTATTGCGATCTAAAACGAGAACTCATAAAGGTGTAACCCTGGGTGTTTTTCAAAAATCGTTTGGCAAAAGCCGCTCGAAATGGCGGTATTAACAACAAAAGCCCAATAAAGTCAGAGACAAATCCCGGCAACAACAGGAATATACCGGCCACAAACAAGGCAACACCCTCTAGCATTTCTTGGGCTGGTGAATCACCGTGAGTCATTTTCTCTTGGGCTCGCGCTAAGGTTTGAAGACCTTGACGCTTAACCAGGGCAATACCCAATGCAGCGGTCACCAGAGTGGCAACGACAGTGGTAAATGCCCCAATCTGTCCTCCAACCTGCACTAACACCCATAATTCGGTAAAGAATGCCCCAACTATGAAAATTAATAATAAAGGCATTGGCTACTCCCAAGATTATTGTGTGTGAAATCGATTAAAACCATTACTGGAGCACATTCTGATTACTCCAACCTACCGAGCAGCGCAGAAATATATTGCCTTTTTCGACCATCATAAGTTGTTGATATCACTTAAAAACCGGAATTTACACGTTCAACGTTTACCCACCGATCTAAAACAAAAAACTGATCAGAGGCTGCGAACCCTGCTATTGATCGCAAATTCAATTCCGTCGAAATATATTTAGCATCGCTTGTGGCAGTCTCAATATATGAGGGCATCGGCTGGGTATTCAATGGCAACGCGAAACAGTTCTTGTATTGCACGGATCTTACGAAAAGCTGCTCGGTGAATATGGAATAATGACAAGTGACAACTCCGTAAATACCGTTCGACCCTCACTACTATAACGGATTAACGATACATTCAGATTCAGATTAAAATGAGCCTTTGAATTTCGGCATGATTTAAGGAATTTATCGACACCGGTGACTATTCGAGCGATATAGAATAGTGGAGTTATTTCACACCAATTTGAACGCACCAGCTGATCGCTAAATGCCTATTTACCAACGTTTATTTTGAAAGTGATTGAATGAATCAAACATCGAATACGGTGGTAATAAATTTCAGAGCGAATGGATTAAATAGAGAAAACTCTATCGAATCTAGTGTGACTTCTATGATGAAAATAAATAATTGACAGGAATTTTACGTTCTAACATTTTATTTGTGTGATTATTATTTCTTCGGCTATCAATGTGCTTTTATGGCAATCATATATTTGATTAATCATAGATTCAGCTTAAGTTGCTAATATTCGCGATTTGCTAAAATTCCCATAGCAAATGGTTAGCACACATTTTTCTGATGAATTTACCGATATTTCTAGCGTCTTTTGAGAGCTAATGACTAATTGAGAATTAATGACTATTGAGAGTTAATGACTAATGTACTTATAGAATACTCAAATTAGTCTACCTTTGAATTATTCCCGAGATAACATTGACAGACAATTTTCGAATTTAAAATATCCGTTATTTATAGCAAACTCTGATTAACCTAGAGTTTCCATTGATAAAAGTCCAGCGACACAAAGATATGTCACCAACTTCAAGAGCAGTAAGTGATTGAAATTATGAAGAAATTGGGAGTCTCATTGTCGATTCCTGCCCTCTGATTAAATCATGAAAAAGTTAATCAGAGGCTTCTATCGATATTAAAATAAACAGCACCGCCTCCAATAAACACAAGAAATTTAAGTGAAATAAAAACACAGCCTTTATCACTTGAAAGCGTGTTATTTGATAATGCAAAAATTGCGACAAGATTAGATTCGGTATTTTTCGCATTTCACTATAGAATGCTCGACCTATTTTTAAACTCATTGCATTTTGACTATTCAAACAGGCGGTTGAAATCAAACAGGCAATTGAGGCATTTATTATTGTATAGGAAACTCAGATCAACCTAGCGTTTCCAGTGATAAAAGCTCAGTGACAATAGAAAAGATGTACCACCAAGTTAAAGAACGGTATGCGGTTGAAATTGTGAAGAAATTGGCAATCGCATCGTCAATTTTGCCCTTTTATTAGCTCACGGAGAAGTTAATAAGAGATTTTTATAGTTACAGAATTAACACAACCAAGGAGCTATTTTCTATGCGAAAACATTTACTCACTGCCGCCATTCTGACCTTTGCCAATGCATCTTTTGCGGGCGAATGGGGTGGCGTCGGCGAAGCGGGTCTCATTTTAGTAGATGGAAATTCGCAGTCGAAAACGTTAAACAGTGCACTAGAAATTACTAATAAAGGTAAACGCTGGGAACATAGCGGAAATTTAGACGCTACCTCTGCAGAAAGTGAAAACGAAAAAAGTGCGGAATCCTACACCGCTGCGTGGGACAGCAAGTACTTACTGAATGAAAGAACCTTCTTATTCGGCGATCTACGTTATTTCAATGATAAGTTCGATTCCTTTGAAGAAATCAATTCGGTCGGTGCAGGTGCGGGTTACAAAATCTTTTTATCAGAAGAATTGCAGTGGGACGTTTCCGCGGGTTTGGGTTATCGACAAACTGAATTGGAAGAATCCGGAGAGGACCAAAGCGGAGCAACCTTCCTTGTAACCTCGTCCTATAACCAACAATTGACCGAGACCACATCACTCAGTAACGTTACTCGAGTAGAATCCGGTGATGACAATACATTCGTTCAAAATAAATTAGGATTGAATGTAGCTATTAATTCTTCTTTAGCTCTAAAGCTTGGCTATGAAGTCCGTTACAACAGCGAGCCTGCCGCTGGTGACGAAAGCCAAGACACCATCACGTCGGTCAACTTGGTTTACAAATTCAAATAATGTCGCCCGAAACGCTCGCGCTTTATGCTGTATTGAATCGAGTGCCCAAAGGCAAGGTGGTCACCTACGGCCATCTTGCTGGTTTAGCCGGTCGCCCCGGCGCTGCCCGCTGGGCCGGAATGGTGCTAAAGAATCTTCCCAGCGATACAAAGTTACCTTGGCATCGAGTAATAAATAGCCAAGGTCGCATTTCACAACCCGGCGAACATGGTGAAATACAACGCTCACTGCTCGAAAAAGAACAAATTTTGTTCGAAAATAACAAAATTAACTTAAAAACCTATCTGTGGCGACCCTAAAAGCCACAAGTCCCAGCCCAAGTAGGTATAATCGAATCGAATATTAATCAGGCACACACATCCAAGTGCTCACCTCATTCGGTTCTCCCCCATGCCCCACTCTTTTAAAGAATCTCTGCAACTGTATCTCGACAAACGCATGTTGTGGATATTTATCATGGGTATTTGCAGCGGTTTTCCCTCAGCACTTATTGGTAGCAACCTCAGCGGCTGGTTAAAAGACAGTGGCATCAGTCGGGGAGAAATTGGCCTTTTAGGAACAGTTACCTTCGTTTATGCGTTAAATTTTTTGTGGGCACCGTTAATCGATCGCTTAAAAATACCTGGCCTATCTCGATTTGGTTCCCGTAAAAGCTGGGTGATCACTACACAGCTAATCACATTATTTATTTTATTGGGCCTTGCTCAATTGCAACCAACGCAAAATTTATTTTTATTCGCAGTACTAGCTTTTGCCATAGCTTGTTGCTCTGCAACGCAAGATATCGCCATAGACGCGTTTCGGATTGATCAATTTAACAGCGATGAAGCCGATAAATTTCCGGCAGCCGCAGCCATGTCGATCATAGGCTGGTGGACGGGTTATTCAGGCCCCGGATACTTAGCATTTAAAAATGCTGATGCGCTTGGTTGGAATCAGGTCTATTTAGTAATGGCCGCCGTGCTTTGTGTGTTAATAATTGCGACTTTTTTTGTACAAGAGAAATCTCGCGAGTCATCAAGGCAACGAGCTTTTACAGTATCGCCAGAAACCAATATTGAGTCTTGGCTTCACGATACCTTCACAACACCGTTTAAGAATTTTTTTCAGCATAACGGCGTAAGAGTCGCCCTTGCACTGTTATTGTTTGTCTTCTTATTTAAGCTCGGCGAAGCCTTTTTAGGAAGAATGTCGATTGTGTTCTACAAGGAAATTGGCTTTTCTAACGAACAAATCGCCAACATCACCAAAGCCTTCGGCTGGTTGTTGACCGTTACTTTTACCCTAGTCGGCAGTGTCTTTAACAGCCGTTTCGGCGTGATACGTGGATTATTGATTGGCGGCATTGCCATGGCATCGAGCAATCTACTCTATTCTATTATTGCCGAGACCGGACCTAAACCTTGGTTGCTCATGATTACATTAGTTGTCGATAACTTCACTGCGGCGTTTTCGTCAGTTGCTTTAGTGGCATTTTTATCGGCTATTACCAACAAGAGTTTTAGCGCAACGCAATATGCTTTATTTGCGTCTATTGGCAACTTCGGCAGAATCAGCCTAGCGGGTGCCAGCGGTTACATGGTCGATCTGCTGGGCAGTTGGTCGGTATTTTTTATTGTGACTACTCTCATGGTAATTCCTTCTTTGATTTTATTGATGCTGATAAGAAAAGACTTAACACGCGTTATTGCAACAAATCGCGACTAACCTGCATCCAAACATAACTAATTCGTAAGATAATTTTGAACGCTTATGACGACTATTCTGGAAATTAAAGACCTGCACAAACGCTTTAAAAAGGTCTCTGCGGTGAATGGTGTATCTTTTGCCATTAAACAAGGCACCTGTTTTGGTTTACTCGGCCCTAACGGCGCAGGTAAAACCACAACCATAGAAATGATTGAAGGCATTACCGAACCTACCAGCGGCGAGATTTTATACAAAGGTATTAGCCATAATCCCGCGTTTAAAGACGAAGCTGGAATTCAGTTTCAATCAACCGCCTTAATGGATTTTCTGACTGTCATTGAAGTACTTGAGCTGTTTGCGGGCTTTTATAAAAATCCTCAAGACATTAACACGCTGGTAGAGCGCTGTTATTTATCGGAGTTTTTACATCAACCGGCGGCCAAGCTTTCGGGCGGTCAGCGCCAACGGGTATTACTGGCAATTGCTCTGATCAATAACCCAGAAATTATTTTTTTGGATGAGCCAACTACGGGTCTTGATCCACAGTCACGCAGAAACTTTTGGCATCTTATTAATGATATAAAAAAATCTGGCAAAACCATTGTGCTCACAACTCACTATATGGATGAAGCTCAGTCGTTATGTGACGAATTAGTCATCGTCGATAAAGGCAAAATTATCGCGCAAGGATCACCTAAAAATTTGCTTAAAGAACATTTTGGTATTTCTTACATTTGTCTTCGCGACGGCGATCTTAGCCCGGAACATCTCGAAAAGTTTGAGCAGGTAGAAACTAAATCTGACGAAATTATTCTTGTCAGTAAACACCTTGAACAATCACTGCAAGAATTAATTAATTGCGGCGCTAACCTATCGTCTCTGCAAATTCGCAACCCCACACTCGACGATTTATTTTTGAAAATTACCGGCCACAGTTTACGCGAATAATTCCCTTAAATTCGTGAACCCTTTGAGCAGCGCTAACATCGAGTAGAAAAATGAAAAGAATCCTGAGTCTGTTTTTGGCTCGCAATAAAGAATATTACCGCGATCGAGCTTCACTAATATGGTCGTTCGTTATGCCACCGCTGATCATTGCTGTGGTAGCCTTAGCGTTCTCTCGCGGCGATCAGCCTTTATTTAAAGTTGGTATATTGGGAGACCAAGCACCCGCTTGGGAATTGTTGCAACAACCCAGCATTCAGCTGGTTTATTACAACGATCAAGACAAGGCATTACAAAAAGTACGCTACCATCAAATTGATCTGTTGTTAGATAACGCTAAGCAGGAATTTTGGGCAAATCCAAATTCTCAAAAATCGACGGTGGTTGAAGAGCTACTTGCCAATCAAGGCATAACCACTTGGCAAAAAGACGAAATTATCGGTGATAAAATTCGTTACGTAGATTGGGCTATTCCCGGCATTATTAGCATGAACCTAATGTTCAGTAGCTTGTTTGGTATTGGTTATGTAATTGTTCGCTATCGCAAAAATGGTGTCTTAAAAAGACTGCAAGCATCACCAATTCGCCCTATCGAATTTTTAACCGCACAAGTTTTATCGCGCTTAATCATTATGATTTTAGTCAGCACACTAGTGTTTGTGGTTGCGGATTTTGTACTTAATTTTGTCATGCTCGGCAGTTATTTCGATTTATTTATTGTCGGTGTTACTGGCATGTTATCGCTGTTGTCACTGGGCCTAATTGTTGCCAGCCGTTTGGCGAGCGAGGAATTAGCAAACGGTATATTAAATATGTTTGCGTTTCCCATGATGCTGCTTTCAGAAATTTGGTTTTCTCTGGATGGCGCACCGGAATGGATGTCTGGATTTAGCGAATTACTGCCATTAACTCACATGGTGCAAGCAGCGCGAGCAATTATGTTAGACGGTGCAAGCTTAGTGGATGTGAGTGATCATTTGCTCATACTTGGCATTATGACTATTGTTTTCATGACCATTTCAACCAGCTTATTCAAATGGCGCGAAAGCTAAAATTACAGTGACTACGACAGGTTGCTAGAGAAACCTCAGCCTGTCATAAAAGGTTAAAAAATATCCAGCGATATAACGGCCTGAACAATTAAACGTAACGCTAAGGCCGTTATAAGAATTCGAAAAATGATCTGAAAACGTGCTTCTGGGATTTTATCCAGCATTTTCAAACCCAACCAAGTTCCGACAAATCCAGATGCAATCATCAATAGAATCAACGGTAACCACTGAAAAAACGCAAATCCAGCTACTGAAAATACCGTCGCCTTAAGTATATTTTGCAAGGTCATGCAGGAGGCAAATGTTGCTGTCATCACCAATTTTGGGCTGCCTGCTCGCTGAATAAAACCCGCCACCAAAGGCCCTGTCGCACCCACAAACAAGCTTAAAAATGTCGTAAAAACACCCACCAAAAAACGCGCAATCGGTGTTGACTCGCGAGCTTTGGGTTTACCGCCCCATACCAAAAACAAAATAAAACCGCCAACGGTGAATTCGATGACCACAACCGGAAGTTGAATAACCATAAAGGAGCCAACCACAGAGCCGACAATAGCTCCTGTAGCAAACCACAACAACAACGAGCGATCGATGTGCTTACGCGTTAGAAACGCACGATTGGCATTAGAGCCCAACTGCACTAACCCGTGAACAGGAATCAGTGCGGCAACCGGTACTAACGTGGTCATTATCGCAAGAAGCAACACTCCGCCACCGACACCCATAGATGCGGTTACAAACGAAGTAAAACCAGCCAACAAAATAAGTGCAAGAGCGATCAACTCCGTTACTGAATTACCCGCAGTGAACCAATCCAATTGACGGTATCCTTGCTTACAGCAAATTTATTATTAACGAAATTCTGATTAATTCAGAGTTTCCAACGACACAAGGATGTGTCGCCAATTTCAAAAGCCGTAAATGATTGAAATTGTGATGAAATTGGAAATCCTATTTTCAATTTCTGTCCTCCGATGCAATCAGGCACAGGAACCGGTGGAGTACTCTTGTCTTCAGGAGATACGTATAATTTTCAGGGGAAACGCTAAGCTCACGAAAATCCCCAAAAACCCTTTATATTGATATGTTCAATCGCGAAAATTATTAAACTGTAGCGGCATATCAATGCTTGAAGCTTTTAACAACGTAATTACTTGTTGCAGATCATCACGTTTTTTGCCCGTTACACGTACCTGATCACCTTGAATTTGTACCTGAACTTTCATTTTTTCGTCTTTTACCATTTTGACGATTTTACGGGCCAAATCCGAATCTAAGCCCGTGCGAATGGTAATAGGCTGCTTAACTTGTTTGCCCAACATATTTAAATCGCCCTCTTCCAAACAACGAATATCAATTCCGTTTTTGTGTAAGGTTGATTTTAAAATATCGAGCATTTGTGTAATTTGAAATTCAGCGTCGGCACGCAAGGTAACCACGTATTCACTGCGTTCGAAATCTGCATCAACGCCTTTGAAATCAAATCGGTTTTTAATTAAACGATTACATTGGTCAACCGTATTGGTTAAATCTTGTTTATCGACCTCTGAAACCACATCAAATGAAGGCATGACAATGTCCAACTTTTCTTAATTAATATTGGAAACTCTGATTAACACATCCATAATTTAATCAGAATTTTATATTCGAACAATTTAGATAAAATAACTTAGATAAAAATAGTCACTACAGCAATAAAACACACCCAAAAAATCAGCGTGCGAGTGTATAACTGAGAAAGCTCTTGCAACTCAACCTCGCCGCAGCGGGGATTGTCGATATCAACACGTGTGATATTAAGCGCACTTTCTATGTAATAAGTAATCATCCAGATCGAGCTTCGGTCGCCGCACCAAAAATGATGCTTCCACCGAGCAAAGCAACTGGAGAAGTTGCCGGTTAGGGCTAGCGTAATTCCGAATACGCGAACCGGAATCCACTCAACAAACCAAATTGCTTTTTTCAGTGTTTCGTACTCTTCGGTATCGTCGCAGTAATCACGATACAATGTCATTAAACGATAAATAAATGCGCCGACAATACCGGTCCAGAGAAACCAAAAAATGACGCAAAACAATCGCTCGAAACCTCGATACGCCAAAACGCTGGTCACCCGGTGATTCATCTCCGACCAATCATTAGCTTCAACTTCGCCACAGTTAATATCTAAACGCTTGGCATAGGTGCATGCTAACGACCAATCATTCGAGCGCCAAGCTACTAAGTATTTTTTGGCGACGCTGTTAAATTCACCACGACCAAAACTGTATACTAAAACTAATACTGACAGCGCTATCAACAGTAATATGGATAATTTTTTGAAAACAATCACCACAATTAACAATAAAAGAGACGGAATAAAAATCGATAACGCAAGAGCGGTCAGATCATTGGGTTTTACCATATTTTTTCTCTTCACGGCGTCTATCCAACGATGAAACCAGTCGTCTTTGTGGATATATTTTCCAATATCGACAAACTGTAAAATACCCAACGCGATCAATAAAACAATTAAAGTCATTCCAGCCTCTGTATGGCGATATTACGCATCAACTGCATTAACGGGTAAAAACTCTCAAAACATACTATTTTCAAAACACACTATTTTTAAAACGTGGCCAATCAAACGATGCGCCCGGATCGGTTTTTCTTCCCGCAGCGATATGCTCATGACCAACTATATTGTCGGCGTTAATTTGCGGATAAGCCGAAATAATTTTTTTTGTAATTATAGATAACACCTGATACTGAATACTGGTATACGCCTCAGTGTCGGTACCCTCAAGCTCAATCCCAATGGAAAAATCGTTACAGTTTTCACGCCCCAAATGGCTCGAAACTCCAGCATGCCAAGCACGATTACAGAAAGAGACGAATTGAATCACCTCACCATCGCGACGAATAAACAAATGACTGGATACTTTTAAGGTGTGTATTTCTTCAAAACTTGGATCTGCGGACTTTTCTAGCCGATTTAAAAATAGATCCTCCACAAACGGAGTTCCAAAGTTACCCGCAGGTAAACTGATGTTGTGAATAACCAGCAAGCTTATATCTTCGTTTGAAGGACGCTGGTTAAAGTTGGGCGATGGCACTGCGCGCAGCTGAAATTCTTCGCAAGGTAATAACCAACCGTTTTTATCAATCATGTCTACACCACCAAGATTCTTGAGCGGCTCTATTCTAACCCGGTCATAGAAAATTTGTGGAGTTTGCAATTAGCTCAGCTTATGACAAACCAAATCATCGACGGAAACACTAGATGAGGAAGATGCAGTTGGGGTTTTAGTGAAAGGTTAGAAATTTAACACGATGTGCTGGATAGAGCGGAGATAAATTGAATAAGGTTTGAGCTAAATTAGCTCAAACCTTTGCTTTGACGTAGATTGCTGATCACAGACTCAAGTGCACGATCGAACAACATGCTGTTGTCGAGCATACGAATCGACCCACTTTGCAAACATAGTGCAAGTTCTGGACGATCTTTTTCAGCGACCTTCATACCACTGCGGTTAACGAAAATATACTTACCCATTGGACGAAGAATGGCAGCCAATCGACAACGAATAGGTGCTGAACCTTCTTTAAGTTCAAACCAACTACCTTGCGATAAGCCATCTACCTGATCCAAAAATTGAGGTTCTGGGCCACGGGGCGCTGGTGCAGGCGCCGCCACTGGTTGCTCTTCAACTTTGGCGACTTCAACAACAGGCTGTGGTTCGGGTTTAGAAACTACCGGAGTATTCACACTACCTGGGCCAACTGGACTGTGATGCAAAGCATTTTCAGCAACAGGACGACGAACTTCTTGTCGAGCTTTTGCTAATTTAGCCAATGTGGACTCAGAACTGTGTACCGGTTTGGCAGCTTCTTCAGACTTAATAACCTTAGGTTCAACGGGTTTAGGCAAACCTTTCAATTGCGCCAAATGCTCAACTTCAAGTTGCTTGAATAGTTTACCCATGTCATAAGCGTTGTAACTGATGCTCTCAAGACCAACACGAAGACGTTTTAGCAGCTCGGGCAATAATTTAACCAGCTTAACTTTATTTTCTGAGGTAATAGTAGCCGTTAGGCTCCAAACCAAATTACGAACGGTACTTTGCGCAGAAACCCACTGCGGACTGTCGGTGCCATCTTTTAACGCAATTAAAAACATCACGTTGGCCCACGCTTCATGAACCAAGGTTCCCATTGCTTCTGAGAGCTGATCAATGTTGCTCAATCTGCCGATGGTTTTTTCAACCAATTTACGCGCAGCCTCTGCCTTAGCTTTGCCAGCTTCTGCATCAAGGGTACGTTTTTCAAGAATTGCGGCTTGTTTTTTCTCTTTTTCTACAAACGATAAGAAATCCGTGAGCATTTGCTCAAAAACATCGGCGCCAACATTTGGGTCATCGCAGATTTTATTAACAGTTTCTTGAACTTTGGATAATAGATTATCGCGACCTTTTGCGTTAGGTACCCAGCCAAGTGCTGCTGTTGCCATCTCGTTAAGAAGACGTTTAGCAGGATGACCACCACGATCAAAGAATGACTTATCAGCAATGGCAATCTTAAGCATTGGAATCTGTAATCGACTCAACAACGCTTTCATTTCGGCAGCAAGGTTGCGGTCATCAACAATAAACTCGAACAGCATATTGATGAGATTGATCACATCACGATCAATCTGGCCGATTGCACCTTGGTTATTTGCCGAGATAATTCGCTGTAGATTATTAACCTCAACAGCTCGGCTTGCATTGGTTGGCTGGCGAATTTGCAGCTGAGACAGCAAATGAATCAAAGTATTTTGAGGAACGACTACGCCGTCATCGGTGCTAGGTAAAGAAGACTCACCTTGAACACTCGACATAAGATTGCGGAACGTTTGTAGCACGTCTTCAGACGCCACAGCGTCTTGCGACTGATCACTAACAACTTGTTTTTGATAACCGCGAGGAGAATTTGGTTGCTTAGGACGAGAAGAACCTTCGCCTAACTCGGGTAGAACGTTACGTTGCACCAATACATCATTAATTAGCGCATAAAAACCAGGCAACTCAGCCACAAGATGGCGATCAAACAACTTAAGCAGTACTAGCTTAATTTTGATATTGGCTTCTAAACCTTCCGCGACGGCAACGAACGCATTACAAACCTCGTTAGGGCCCATTGGGTTAGTGCGTTGAGTCACTTGTATTGGCACAAGACTGTTTAAACGCAAGGTTAGATGCTGTAACGCAGTAGCTGACTTTTCTACAGCTTTATTGATCATTGCTTCGATAGCGACGTTTTGCTCCAACTGGTCGTTATTAACCAGCGACAAATTGTCGATATCAAGAGATTTTTCCCAGTTGTTTTCTCGATTTTCTGCTTCAGGATCGGCAAGTTGGTCGAAAGACGCATGAATACGTTGAATAAACTCGCCTTCCATGTCGCGGCGACGCAAACGCATTTGACGCATGGATTCGAAGTATAAGTTCTGATCTTGGTTGTTATCAGACTTGTCGGCAAGTTCAAAAAGAGTGTCGTCAACGTTGTCGAACAAACTCAACATAGATGACTGAAGAAAGTAGGTCGTTTTCTCTTTTAACAGGTGAACGGCAGCCGGCAAACGAACCATTTTATTTTGTGGTTTGTTGGACATATTAGTGGAGGGCCTAAGCTCTACGACATTACCTTGAGATTTGTTCAACATAAACCCTATCCGTTTACCATTAAGCAGTTAATGAATACGTATAACTTGCAGTAATTCGCAACACCATTGCACGTAAACCGATCCATGATTATTCACTAAGATAAAACGATAAATTAAGTATGCAGATTCAAAAAGACTGAGCTAAGAACAATTCTAAGAATTTTTGTTCCACCCACAATTCAAAACACCGTCACAATTTTTAGCAATAAAGGTATGAAAATTCGAATGTATAAAGCTGTTTGATGACGCTCAATGATGAGCGTTATAAATCGAAATGACCGTATATCCCGATACAGACCTAAACTGCCTTCCCTTACAGTTATACCTCTAATTTGTCTTGACTGGTAATACTAATGTTTTACTTCGAGAAAGGTTTCACACATTAAAATTTAAACAGCATGTGCTTATTACACGATCAGTATTTACCGCTAAATACACTCAGTTACGGTAATAATGAAGGCCAATAACTTATGTTCAAATCGCTCGAAAATATTGTTAATTCAAACTATCAGGTATATAAAATTTTCTTACAAAATGCGCATAAATATTAAATACATTTGGACTTATGACAAGGTTAATCGAAACCCAACAAAAAGATAACCCTGACATCTAACAGCTCAAAATCAAAGCAATTTTTACTACTTAACTTGCAATCCAATAGAGTTCACATTTTCGTCACTAGAAACATCGTATTCACAAAAATTAAAGAGAAAAGATCACAATCGTATGAAACAAAATCAGCAAAAAGTTAATGAAAAAAATTGAGTTCGCAAATTCTCTCCCGTCAGACTGAAAATTAAATATTTAAAATCTATCTTTGAGACTTTTTAACAACTGCGGGCACGTTTGAGAGTTATAGACAAAACGATTGAATCGAGACAACCACCCTAAAAATCGTTTTTACTACTTTTTAATCAGATTGGTTACTCGAATATGCGACAATGATCTCACTTATATTTTCAAAATCAGTACCGATTAATTTTCAGACAAATCGATCACAAGCCTACTAAGACAAACCAATGAATCAACCGATAGAAGATGCAACTCAACGTTTTGGCAAATTTATGATGTGGGGTCTTTGGCTTGCCATATTGGCCGTTATATTCATTTTGCTTTATGCGAGTAATCGCTCTGAAAATAGCATTACCATTAATGGCTTCAGTGGCCAGTACTCTACTTCTGGGAAAATAGACCAAGTACCCGTAAGGTTTTTGTTAGATACGGGCGCCACCCATGTGGTGATCTCTGACGAACTGGCCAGTGTTTTAGATGTGGAAAATTTGGGAGAAACCCGAATGGAAACCGCCAACGGCATCGCTACCGGTTATTTAACCGAGCTAGACCAAATTGAATTCGGTCCCATCAAACTCACCAATATTGACGCCATCGTCAATCCTGCCATGGACGGTAAAGAAGTCTTACTTGGAATGTCTGCCCTTAAACAGGTCGAATTTACTCAAAAAGGCAGTAACTTAACCGTCGTTCAGCTGCGCTAAACCCAGAAGGCTCTGATTCACCCCATTTTGGATTCATTCATGAACGAGTGAATCAGAGGCCTTGCACTTATTCAAACCTATAAAATCCCATCCATTTCTCAGCTAGGCCTTATTATCCGGCATCATCTTCGTTATTAGCGTTAAAGGATTCAAACAGAGCATTAAGACTGTTGCGATCAAGACTAATGCCGCACATTTTCAGCATAACCAACCTCAATCAAAATTCGCTTCCACAAAACCATTCACAATCGCAACCAATCTTGGTCGTTTGGTTTTCATTGGCAGGCAAATTAGTTCAAAATATGTACTGAATAAAACCTGCAAATTCCATCGAGTTTAAAAGTTAATGAATTTCTTTTAATTCGTTTTATAGATAATGAATACAAGCACTTCTGTTTAGATGTCTTTGTTCTTTGCTGCTACAATCCGCGCCCAAGCAAAGTCTCTCGCACTTGCGCCCTAAACAGTTAGATTTCAACGAGATATACACGCATTCATATGGCTGAATTCGCAGCAATATTATTAGGCACCGTACTGGTCAACAACTACGTACTTGTGCAATTTTTAGGCTTATGCCCGTTCATGGGCGTCTCAAATAAATTAGAGACGGCGATC
The DNA here is from genome assembly GCF_054658275.1 of Sessilibacter sp. MAH3. Lineage (NCBI taxonomy): Bacteria > Pseudomonadati > Pseudomonadota > Gammaproteobacteria > Cellvibrionales > Cellvibrionaceae > Sessilibacter > Sessilibacter sp. MAH3. The sequence continues at coordinate 259,925 of NZ_BAAGIE010000002.1, forward strand.
GGCATGGCTGGCGCTACAACCTTTGTACTGACATTGGCATCTATTTGCAGTTATTTGGTGTATACATTTCTGCTTGAGCCACTCGGTCTAGAATACTTGCGAACCATTACGTTTATTATGGTTATCGCGGTTGTTGTGCAGTTCGCGAAGATGTTCATCGAAAAAACCAGTCCGCTGTTGTATCGCGTACTTGGCGTTTTCTTACCACTTATTACCACTAACTGTGCGGTATTAGGTGTTGCGCTACAAAACACCAACAAAAACCTTAACTTCTTCGAGTCCAGCCTGTATGGATTTGGCGCAGCGGTAGGTTTTTCACTGGTGTTGATCCTATTTTCAGCGATGCGAGAGCGTTTGGCTGTTGCCGACGTACCTACCCCATTTAAAGGCGCTGCCATCGGTATGATCACCGCAGGCTTAATGTCTTTAGCGTTTTTGGGTTTTGCAGGCTTAGTCTAAGGAGTACTCGTGTTGGAATTAATCACTGAAAACGCGGTTGTTACTGCGCTTGTTGCTTTGGGTTTTCTCGCTTTGGTGTTTGGCGCCCTTTTAGGGTTTGCCTCGGTGCGCTTCAAAGTTGAAGGCGATCCTATTGTTGACCAGCTCGACGCCTTACTGCCACAAACACAATGTGGTCAATGCGGATACCCAGGCTGCCGACCTTACGCAGAACAAATTGCTCAAGGCGATGAAATCAACAAGTGCCCTCCCGGTGGCCAAGCTACCGTAGAGGCCATCGCTCAGCTAATGGGTGTTGATGCACCAGAACTTGATACCGGTGGCGCTGAGTCAGCCGAGGTTACGCGTGTTGCGTACATTCGTGAAGACGAGTGCATCGGTTGTACAAAATGCATTCAAGCGTGCCCAATGGACGCCATTTTGGGCGCTGCAAAACAAATGCACACCGTTATCTCTGACGAGTGTACCGGTTGCGATCTATGCGTAGAGCCATGTCCGGTGGATTGTATTGACATGATCCCAATCCCAACCACGGTGCAGAACTGGACTTGGGAAAAGCCAGCCAGTAACAGCAACATTATTGCTACCGACAAGCAACCCGCTCATCAAGCCGCATAACGTTTTTTGCCCAAGGATATTTTTAGGTGACTGCACAAGCCGTGACTCATCAGATTATTGCTACTAGCAGCCAAAGCGAACGCAAGTTGTTCCCGATTCCGGGCGGCGTTCATCCGCCCGAAAACAAAAGCCAGTCACTTAATCTGCCATTAAGTGCTCTGCCCGCGCCCGCGAAAATTATTTTGCCGCTAAACCAGCACATAGGCGCACCGGCAAAACCTTTGGTGGCGATTGGTGAGCGAGTATTAAAAGGCCAATTAGTGGCCAGCGCTAAAGGCTTTATCAGCGCTAATATTCATTCCAGCATTAGCGGTACGGTTACCGCCATTGAAGAATTACCGGTGCCGCACCCGTCTGGCTTACCAGCTATGAGCATTGTCATTCGTTCAGACAATCTTGACGAGTCTGTAACCTACGAGCCTTGTGAGAATTATTTCGAGCTGCCCAAAGAGCAGGTAATCGCGAAAATCCAGAGTGCTGGTATTGTCGGCATGGGTGGCGCCGGGTTTCCAACCTCGGTGAAGCTTGGCGGTCGCGGTAAGATTGAACACCTTATTATCAACGGCACCGAGTGTGAGCCTTACATCACCGCCGACGATATTTTGATGCAGACTTATCCCCAAGAAATTATTGAAGGGGTAAAACTGCTTGCGCATTTATTGGGTAATCCCGCCGATGTTGTTATCGGCATGGAAGACAATAAACCCAAAGCGTTCACCGCGCTTAAAGAAGCGGCTAAAGGCACTAACGTGCAAGTAGTTGCCTTTCCCGGAAAATACCCATCCGGTGGCGAGAAACAATTAATCCAACGCTTAACAGGCAAAGAAGTACCCAGCGGTAAATTACCTTCTGATGTTGGTGCCGTGGTGCAAAATGTAGGTACCGTTTACGCGGCATATCGTGCGGTGAAATACGGCGAGCCGTTGATCGAACGCATTACAACGGTTGTTGGCGGCGCCTTACAAAAACAAGGTAATGTCATTGTGCGTATCGGGACACCTGTCGCCGACGCTCTTAGTGAGTTTGGCTTTAAAGAGCGCCAAGCGTCGCAGTTGATTATGGGCGGCCCGATGATGGGGTTCACCCTAGAAACCGCTGAAATTCCGATTGTAAAAACCAGCAACTGCATTATCGCGCCAAGTTACGCAGAAATGCCTCCGGTAGCACCGGCGCAACCCTGCATTCGTTGTGGACTTTGTGCAGAAGCCTGTCCAGCCGGTTTATTACCGCAACAATTGTATTGGTACGCTCGCTCGGAAGATCACGAAAAGCTTCAGGCGCACAATTTGTTTGATTGTATTGAGTGCGGTGCTTGCTCGTTTGTTTGCCCAAGCCATATTCCCTTGGTGCAGTACTACCGCGCTTCGAAAGGCGCAATTCGAACTGAACGCGAAGAAAAGGCTAAATCAGATCGATCACGTCGTCGCTTTGAGTTCAAACAAGAACGTATCGCCAAGGCCGAGGCCGAAAAAGAAGCCAAGCGTATTGCTCGACAAAAAGCGGCTCAAGAAGCGCAACAGAAAATGGCAGAGCAAAAAGCGAAAACACCGCCAGCTGCTGCTGCCCCTGCTACAACCGAATCAGCAGAAGATACACGAGCACGCCTTGAGCGAGCACTTGCGTCTGCGCAAACGCGCTTAGAGTCAGCGCAGGCAAAACATGCCGAAGCCGTTGCCGAAGACAGTGATCGAGTAGATCAAATGGCGGCTCGCGTAAAACAGGCCGAACTGAAGGTACAAGAAGCACAAGCAAAATTAAGCGAAACCCAGCACACACCAACCGCGTCAACGGTTGATACGAATAGCGATGATCCGGTAGCGAGAGCCATAGCCAAGGCCCAAGCGAAAAACGCCATGTCACCGCTTGAAAAAGCACAGTCGAATGTTGAATCGCTTGAAAACCGCTTAAGCAAAGCCCAAGAGAAACATCAGCAAGCCGTCAGTGAAGGTGCCGATAATGCATCTGCGCTGTTAATTGGTGTTAATAAACTCACAGAAAAACTCGAACAAGCACGCACTGAACTGCAAGGTTTACAGGCGGAGTCTATCAGCAGTACTGAAAAAACTGCGCCGGCTCCCGATGATCCAGCGGCGGCGGCCATTGAACGCGCCAAAGCAAAAGCAGAAGCCATGGCCAGCATGTCGCCCAAAGAAAAACTGGAGAATCAAATCGAAAGTTTAACCGGACGAATTGCCAAGGCCGAGCAAAAACTTGCCGCCGCACAAGCCGAGAACGCCGACACAGTTGAAGCATTGGCATTAGGTGTTGAAAAGCTCAAAGCCAAACTTGCCTCCACTCAACAGGAGTTGGAGCAACTAAACCCTTAAGCTTTAGCGGTTCGAGAAACGGTCTGCGCGCAGGCAGACCGCCAGCAGTTACTCAATCTCTACGAGATTCATTAAAAAGGTTGTTATATTTTCGATGAGCTTCATCAGTCAATCATCTCCACACGCTCACGCGACCAACAGCACACAGCGTGTAATGCTAACCGTGGTTTTGGCAACAATTCCCGGCGCGCTGGCCATGGTGTATTTCTTTGGCGTTGGCGTCATTATCAATTTGACGTTAACCATTGGATTTTGCCTAGGCTTTGAAGCCGCAGTGTTATATTTGCGAAAACGCCCTATCGGTTTTTATTTAAAAGACTTTAGCGCCTTGGTTACCGCGGTTCTTTTAGGTTTAGCCTTACCACCCTACAGTCCTTGGTGGATGATTTTTGTCGGGTGTTTCTTTGCCATTGTTGTTGCCAAACAGCTTTATGGCGGCTTGGGATTTAACCCGTTTAACCCGGCAATGATTGCCTACGTTGTTTTGCTGATATCGTTTCCAGTACAAATGACCCAATGGGCAGCGCCGGTTAATTTGGGTGATCTACCGAGTATTAGTGAGGCCCTTACGAAAGTCTTTACCGGCACAGCTATAGACGGTTACTCAGGTGCAACGCCACTAGATGCCTTTAAGCAATCCGAATCCCTAACGGTTGCCGATATTTATTCTCAAAAACCTATTTTTTCGGAAGCGTTTTTTGCCGGCGCCGGTTGGGAATGGGTTAACGCAGGATTTTTGTTGGGCGGCTTATTTTTGCTATGGCGCAAAATATTCACCTGGCACGCACCCGTTTCTATGTTGGCGGTACTTGCGTTGATGTCGATCATATTTTACGACGGCAGCTCAGAGAGCTCGGCACCAGTGCTTACGCATTTATTCTCCGGCGCAACCATGCTCGGTGCATTCTTTATCATCACCGACCCGGTCAGCTCAGCGGTATCCAATAAAGGACGACTTATTTTTGGTGGCTGCATAGGATTACTGGTATTTCTGATTCGCCACTTTGGTAACTATCCGGATGCGGTAGCCTTTTCGGTACTGCTAATGAACTTTGCCGCACCGTTTATTGATTATTACACCGTACCGCGCAGTTATGGTCACAGTAAACCGCGTCGCGCAACAGAAAAGGTAGACGTGTGATGATTACTCAAGCCATTCGTAAAAACAGCATTATTTTAACAATATTCGCTATTTGTACCGCGGGTTTACTGGCAGTAACCTTTCAAGGCACCAAAGAAAGAATCACCGCAAGTGAACGAGCGGCCGCGCAAAAAGCATTATTAGAAGTTGTAACCAAACACGACAACGACCTTCTGGCCGATACCAAACAGATTCCCGAAACGGCTCTGGCGCAACTGGGCTTAAAAGAACCAGAAGTTGTCAATATCGCCCGCGTAGACGGGCATATTGACGCGGTTATCGTGCCAGCTATCGCGCCAGACGGTTACAGTGGTGCGATTCGCTTAATTGTTGGTGTTGATCGCAACATGAACATTACCGGTGTTCGAGTGCTTTCGCACAAAGAAACTCCGGGGCTTGGCGACAAGGTAGATACCAAAAAAACCAACTGGGTTCATGGTTTTAACGGTAAATCTCTCACCAATCCCAGTGTTTGGGCGGTGAAAAAAGACGGTGGCGAATTCGACCAATTTACCGGCGCTACCATTACGCCTCGCGCTGTGGTTCGACAAGTTGAAAAAGTGTTGCAGTTTGTCGATGAACACAAAGACATGCTCTTTGAAACTCAAACCGAATTAACGGAATCACCATGAGTCAGGTCAGTTATCAAGAAATTACCGAAAACGGTCTGTGGAAAAACAACCCAGCACTGGTTCAGCTGTTGGGCTTGTGCCCCTTATTGGCGGTCAGTGGATCGGTCGTAAACGCACTAGGATTAGGAATTGCGACTCTGGTCGTTTTGGTTGGCTCAAACCTCGCGGTATCGTTAATTCGTAACGCCGTGACCGATGCCATTAAACTGCCCGCGTTTGTGATGATTATCGCGTCGTTCACAACCTGCGCCGAATTATTAATGCAAGCATTCACCTACGAGCTGTACCAAATTCTGGGGATTTTTATTGCGTTAATTGTGACCAACTGTGCCATCTTGGGTAGAGCAGACGCATTTGCCAGCAAAAACAAACCCATTCCATCTATGATTGATGGCTTTATGATGGGCTTAGGATTTGCGCTTGTGCTAATGGTGGTTGGTGCGGTTCGTGAACTATTAGGCAACGGAACTCTGTTTGCCGATATGCATTTATTGTTGGGTGAATTTGGTCGCAATTGGACCATTAGCATCAGCGATAATTATCCGGGCTTTTTGGTAGCTGTATTACCACCGGGTGCATTTTTAGTAACCGGATTTTTAATAGCCTTAAAAAATATCATCGACAGCGAAGCAGCACGTCGGAAAAAAGCTCGACAAGCGTTGGCACCGGAAGAAAAATCCAGCCGACGAGTTCGTACTACTGGCAACATTACTTAATTGATTACCACAAAAAAGGCAGCACAATAGCTGCCTTTTTTAATCTAAACTCTATTTTCTATTTCACACGGCCTTTATTTTATACGGCCTTTGTATTACTTTTATATGTTGTTGTATTTCGAATAGAAGTTTACAAAACCTTGGTTTTGTAAGAAGTTTCGCACCTCGTATTTATGAAAAACTCTGATCAACCTAGAGTTTTTAAGACAAATACCTCAACAACATTCTTATCAAAAAATTTCTAGTAATTCTTCGACTAAAAAATATTTTCACTACCAATATTTTTCTAGATCAAAGGTATATCGATCTTTATCAAAAAGGTGCCATTGTTCTGTTATCTATTGGTATAGCATCACAAGTTAAAGACCTTCTCAGCCTTGTAAGTCAGTAATTACTTAAGTAATTCAGCAAAAAACCAATCCGACTATAAAATTAAACACTTCTATACTTTTTAGCGATAAAGAGAAGAAATAGAAACCTCTTGCGTTTATATTTTTGACTTTTAATTCAAAATTATCGGCTGTTACCTTGACAATTTCTATGTTTAAAAACCACTATTGACTTTGAATAAAAGTTGTAAAAACCAACTGCGAATATTGGATCAAAAGATAAACACGCAGTATCTTAATGTGAACAAATACCGCATTAATATTAAAACAGTGTCAAAGTTGTGATCTCTTCTGACGATAACAAATCGATTTAGTATTAATTTGGTCAAAGTTAACTGATTGGCTTAATTAGCTAATATACAATTGCTCAATAAAAACTTTTAGAAAATATCAGTGAATTCTACATTCCCTACACACAGTATCATTAAGAGTTATTCATGATTCAATTTTCACCACCTGTGGTTCTGTTTTTTGGTGTCGGCCTGTTATTCATTGCTCTTGCAGTTGTTCGTTATCAGCGCAATAAACCCGTTGAAGAGCCTCAAGGTTTTGGTCAACCCAATAAGACAAAAACCGAACGCAATTACCAAAGCGTGTCTATTGTCACACTACCGGGCTGCTGTGAGTCTGCTAAGGCTATGAATGGCAAAATGTATTTGTTGACTGAAGCTCCAAGCCTGCCACTGCCGGGCTGTACGCAGCCGGACTGTCTATGTTCGTATAAGCAATTCGCCGATCGACGTCAAAATCCCGACAGAAGAAATCTATGGGAATTATGGCAACAAAGAAGAAACAACAAAAATAAGAAACCCGATGACAGGCGTCACGTCAAAGATCGTCGCAGTGGCATTTAGACCTTTTTTTAATTAAACACAAACCCGCTCTATTTATTTGTATAGATTGCGCAACTCCTGAAACTCAACATGACTATAAGAACCTCTGACTAACTCGTCGCTGATTTAATCAGAGGTCAGAAATTGAAAACACATCCTTGTATCGCTGGAAACTCTAGGTTAATCAGAGTTTCCTATATTATCACTCGGTCAAAGCGGCCCGCCGTTAATAAAACCACGATTAATTCAACATGAATCAATTAACCGGTCGAATGGTTGACCGCCACTACAGATTGATTTTTTACAAAATAAGTTTGCATTATTTTGGAATTAATCTAGCCAATAATCTTTAACTCTCACTCAAATTATCGACCTACATTTTTACCATCAAAATCAGAAAAAATAAAAGTTCTCTACTACACTTTAGGAATCTCTGATTAACTCATCCATGATTTAATCAGAGTACAGAAATTGAAAATGCGATTTCCAATTTCTTCACAATTTCAATCACTTACAGTTCTTGAAATTGACGACACATCCTTGTGTCGCGAGAAACTCTAGGTTAATCAGAGTTTCCTTTAGTAACCACTGATGTAGCTTGAGAACCAACATGCTTACGAAATACTTCCGTCGCGAAAAAAAGCCTGAAAACACTATCAAACCTAGGCGTGAAGATAATTCTACACAGGTTTTTAATCGCGAATACCTCAGCACCTTAACACCCTTTGATCATGTTCAAGAATCTACCTTAATTCTTGCTATGAGCTTTGCCCAAATTATTGAACTCGGTCAGAACTTGGTTCTTTTCGACAACGAAAGTGACGACGCACACGATTACTACTTAATTCAAGGTGCAGTAAAAATCATTGCTGATGACGGCAGAGAATCGCTAATTACCAGCGGCACCGCACGTGCACTTAAACCCTTGGCGTATTTGCGCCCGATACGCTACAAAGCCATCACCAAGAGCATCACAGGTCGATTTTTAAAACTACCGCATAATTTTGTTGAGTCTATTTTTGAGCAAGCCAAAAAAAGTTCTGAGTGGGATCACGAAGAGATTGTGGTTATTGGTCACTTTAACCAAGAAACTCTTCTTGAAAAGGTACAAAGAGAAATTGAGCGCGGCGCCTTAATTATTCCAACGCTTCCCGAGGTCGCCGAAAAAGTTCGCATTGCCTGTGAAGATGCAGAAACTAAAAACCGAGAAATTGCTTATATTATTTCTTACGATACATCTATTGCCACAAAATTAATTGCCGCATCAAACAGCGCTTTATACAAGGGACTAGAAAGCACCTCAACCATCGAAGACGCTATTTCTAGGTTAGGACGAAATACAACAAAAAGCTTAGTATATTATTACTCCAGTAAAGAGCTATTTGAAACACCGTCTTCTTTATTGCGGCAATTATTTTATTCGTCTTGGGAAAAATCGTTAGAAAGAGCAATTTTAGCAAAAATTATTGCTGTACACGTCAACTGCAATTTAAATCCAGACACCGCCTTTTTATGTGGATTATTATTTCGTTTAGGTGACCTTGTAACCTATCAATACGTGAGCGAATTTGTCGACGATGTCAATGAACTCAGTAAAGTTCAAAATATCGCAGAGAAATACTCCGTAAAAATTACCGAAAAAATTTTAAATTTCTGGAAAATTCCAACCATCATTTTGGAAAGTATTAAAAACGGTGGTAACTGGTTGTACGACTCTGAGCAAGAAATTCCAAATTACTGCGATGTTTTAATAACCGCCAATGTTCACCTAAGAATGCTCAGTAATAATATTGAAGGAATGCCCGGTTATCGAGATATTCCGGCACTAGCCAAGGTAATGACCAACGATTTTGCGCCCGGCATTAGTATTATTAGTGAATTCCACAAAGCGTTGGCGGAATTTAAAGCGCTGTAAACAACTGTAATTTGGTAAAAGCGTGTGGGAGTGAATAACTCCCACATATGCCGTATTAATTTTTAAATGTTAATACAAACGACGTAGGAACAACCGGAGTAATACTGTTTAACTTAGCAATTTCTTGAAGTTGTTGTACGCCTGCCAATAAATCAAATTGATCGGCTTTGATCATGGTTGGTTTCAATGTAGAAACCACAACACCGGTTTCCATTTCATTGGCTAAAACGTCAAAAGTTACCGGTACAGTTTTACCGTGTAAAGAAAGCTCGCCTTCTACAGTCGCCTTAGCAATACTTTTTTGATTGACTTCAGCAAGTACGGCCGACACATCTGCGGTAAATGTTGCTGTCGCGAATTTAGCCGTTTCAAATAAAATGTTCTGCATTCTCTCATCGCGAATCGCAATTGCGGTATCAACACTGGTTAAGTCAATATCTACGGTCACAATACCATCGTCAGAAATGGTACCTACAATATTTTTAAAGGTATGAGCCTCAGTTACCGCAGAGTTTTTAGTCGTCAAAAAAGTTAACTGAGATAGGCCTTTGTCCAAACTCATTTCTGCACTCGCAAGCGATGCAGACAACAATGCCGCCGCGCCTAAGCCCGCTACAGTAAACATTTTCGCGAACTTTTTAGTTGTATGAATCATGCCACGTCACTCCTACTGGTTGTTTGTTATTGTCCATCGATGAAAAAATCCACTCGATGATTTTGGATACTGTCGTGAGACATCAATATCTCTTGAAAAGTCGTCTATTGAGTGTAAAACCCCGTAAACAATTCGTGCATCTATTCTAGTACTAAAAGCTTGTACCACATCAGCTTGATTTTAATAGCATATCCCAAAATGTATATCTGTAATCGTTGACCATTGAACGATCAATGGCGATTAATTCAGCCAATACTGTCGAAAATTACTCTATTGATAACCTAACCCAACAAAAATTAGCACTATTGAGCACTAAAATACCTTGTCGCTGATTAATGTGCTGAAAACTGAAATGTATGAACGATAAACTTTTGTACGAAATTTAAAGCCGATTTTTGAACTAATTTGCGCCAGAAATTTGCGAATTTTGAAACCAGTGCATAAAAGTACAGTTCGTATAAGAATTTACTGGTTTATCTTGATTTTTGTCGCAATACTGTAGCAATTTTGTCGCAAAGTATCGCTCTTTTATAACTACACAATAAATCAGAATTTGAGGTACCTCATGTTCCCAGCTCGTTCAGTTGTGGCACTTAGCCTGCTATCTGCTATTACTCTTGCCAACCAAACCTTTGCTCAATCAGCCCCCCAGAAAAAAGAAGAATTGGTTGAAATTGTTGTTACCGCGCAAAAGCGTGAGCAAAGTATCCAGGATGTTCCTATCACCATTTCGGCATTAAGTGGCAGCACACTCGACGAACTCGGTATTGATCAATTCGATGAGCTTTCCGATCTAATTCCCGGGCTTGTAGTTCAACAGCAAAGCGTTAACAACAACGGTTATGTCATTCGCGGCATCACCTCAGACGACGGCGGCGCCCCCATTGCGCCACGTGTTTCGGTGTATTTAAACGGCGCCGATGTTTCTCGCTCGCGCGGTTCGTATTTCGAAGTTTACGACATGGAACGCGTTGAGGTTGTTAAAGGTCCACAGGCCACTTTGTTTGGCACGGCTGCATCGATCGGAGCCATCAGTTTTATCACCGCCAAGCCGCAAGAAGAATTTGAAGCTGAAATTACCGCACGCGCTGGCGAATTCGACACACAAGAAGTTACCGGTTTCGTGACCGGTGGTAACTCATTGGTTCAAGGTCGTCTTGCGATACTTTCGCGTGAACGCGACGGCTACACAGAAAATAATGCCGGTGACGACCTCAACGGCTACGAGCGCTTCGCCATTCGCCCAAGCGTTCGCATTACACCTAACGATAACCTAACCATCGATTTTGTATACAACTACGAAGATGCCGATGACCCGGGTACAGGTTTCGTTGCCGAAGAGCTGCTATTTACCGACAACGCATTCATTAGCGTGCTTGACTCCACCAACTTAGGCGACAACGAAGTTGGTGTAGATCGCGAAACCAACGACTTTAATGCTACCGTAAAATGGGACATTAACGATGAGTGGGCATTTACCTACATCGGCGCCTATCGTGACCATGACTCGGTAGAAGTCTTTGATGCCGACGGTACGCCTTTCGAATTCTTGAACTTTGGCGAAACTGCTGATGGTGATCAAAACAGCCACGAATTTCGTTTTAACTTCAGTGGCGATCGTTTAACCGGCTTTTTTGGCTTGAGCTATTTCGATGAACAAGCCACGCAAACCGTACCAATCGCTACCGAAGAAGGTCTGTTCTTAAGCTGCGTTGGTGCTTTTGCAGGCGCCGGCATTCCGGGTTGCGCGTCAGTGACGACCTCCCTTGCAACCGGTGGTCTTGTTAATCAACTTCCTTACGAAGCCTTTTTCTCGAACAGTGCCGATAACCAAGCGACTTCGGTGTTTGCCGACGTTTCTTACCAGCTCACTGAGAAACTCGAAATCACCGCCGGTATTCGCTACGTTGATGAACAACGTGAATCAACCTACACCTCAAACTTACCGGTTTCTGTTTTGGTATCTGCTGCAACACAGGCCGCAACCGGTCTTGATGAAGCCACACTTTTAGCACTGGGCATTCCGTTAGATTTATTCGGCGGCGCCATGTTTAACACCGGTGGCGCAACCATTGGTGGTGACACCGACGATACCGTGATCCTGCCACGCATCAACATTCGCTACGATGTGAACGACAACTTTAGTGTTTATGCGAGCTGGGCAGAAGGTGAACGCTCAGAAGTATTGGACTTCTCAGAGGGCCGAGAAAACCTAATTCCTTCAGAAGAAATTACCAACTTCGAAATTGGTATCAAAGGCAGCTTGCTCGACAAACGTTTGAGCTACTCTGTTGCCACCTTTTACCAAGATTACGAAAACTTCCAAGTTACCGTTCTTAACGACGCTGGTCAGCGAGTTCCACAAAACGCTGGTGATGCATCAAACGTTGGTTTAGAAACCGATGTCACTTGGCAGGTTGATGCGCATTTAACTCTTTTGGCAAACTTTGCTTATATTGATGCTGAAATTGATGATGACGCTCAAAACGGTGAGTTCGCAGGCAACCAATTCCGTTTACAGCCAGAAACCACCGGGGCAATTAGCTACATTTATCGTCGTCCGTTGAGTGACGCTCTGCAATTCACTTCCAGTGGTAGCTGGGTATATCGTGATGATGTCTTCTTCGACATTGAAAACGAATTTGAAGAAAGCGCAGTAAGTTTGGTTAATCTGCGCTTCGGTATCGCAGCACTTGATGAAAACTGGTCGGTGGAGCTTTTCGCCAATAACCTGTTTGATAAAGAATACATCATCGACGCGGGTAACACCGGCGATGTATTTGGTTACCCAACATTTGTTGAGGGCGCTCCACAAATTCTTGGAATCCAAGCAACCAAACGCTTCTTCTAAGGATAAGAACGTCTGATTAACTGATCTCCGGTTAAATCTGAGAGAAGTTAATCAGAGGGCAGAAATTGCTGGATAACCGTTGAAAAAATCCGCTCAATTTCTGTTCCTTTAGCGGCACTCTATTGGGTGAATTAAAGGTTCTCAACGTTAAACCTGTAAAAATTGCTCTGTGCCCAGTGTCGAAAATAAAGACTCTGGGCATTTTATTTTTACCATTGTCATCGTTTAATCTTCAAAAAATTCTGAATGAAGTGCCGGTGACTTGTGCACAAATTTTTTCAGAATTATTCGCGCATTTTTCTGCCCGTATTTTTTCTGCCTGTATTGTAGAGACGTGTTATGCCAAAACTTAATCGCCGCCAATTTCTTACCTCTGTTTCGGCAGCAGCCAGTAGCGCTGCATTATTACCCGGATGCACCTCCCCCATTGATCAACCGTCGGTAAGCTTTGATCATGGCGTCGCCAGTGGCGATCCGCTGTCCGACTCGGTAATTTTATGGACTCGCGTTACACCCACCACCGAAACACCACAGGATGCAATCAACGTCGTTTGGCAGGTTTCTACACAACCAAACTTCAATAACATTGTTTTTGAAGACAGCGTTTCTACCAGTGCAGAACGCGACTACACCGTTAAAATAGACGTTAAAGCGCTAAAGCCTAATACAACCTACTACTACCGTTTTAATGTTGGTCAAACCCTAAGCCCGGTGGGCCAAACCAAAACTCTGCCCGAAGGTGACATAGATTCCGCAAAATTCGCGGTTGTATCTTGCTCCAACTTTGGTTTTGGTTATTTCAACGTTTACGAAGAAATCAGTAAGCAAGACGATCTAGTTGCCGTGGTGCATTTGGGCGATTACATCTACGAATACAATGTTGAAAAATACAATGATCCCGATTTAGTCGGCCAGCAACGCAAACTCTTACCACCCGGGGAACTGTTAGTGCTTGATGATTATCGTCAACGCTACAGCTTGTACAGACGTGATCCGTCGTTACAAAAACTACACGCTAAAACGCCGTTTATTTGCGTTTGGGACGATCACGAACTTGCCAACGACGCGTGGATGGGCGGCGCAGAAAACCACCAACCCGACGAGGGCGATTGGGAACAACGCAAAGCCTATGCAATTCAGGCCTATCGAGAGTGGTTGCCGATTCGCGATCCAGAAAATAACGAAAATACAGCCATTACCTACCGTAACTTTAAAATTGGTAATCTCGCCGATCTAATCATGCTCGACACCCGAGTGATTGGTCGTGACAAACCCATCGACTATTTACAAGAAATGATTTGGCGACAAATTCCATTTGATGTTTCTTCGGTATCCACCGGTGGCCCAGGCGTACCAGTGCTAAGCGCTGATCAAATGGCAAAGGTTGATCCTGCACACATTCAAATGATTACAGTGCCTTTTGATCTTACCAAAAATCCACCGACACCAATTTTAGATTGGGAAACCATTACCGCACTTGATCCTAAAAACCTGCCTGCTGGCTGGGCATTTTTACCCGACGCAAAACAAGTTCGCGAAAAGCTCCTCAATAATCCACAGCGCAACCTACTGGGTAAAGCCCAAGAGGCCTGGCTCGAAAACACACTGGATGAATCCAAACAACGCGGCGCCACATGGCAAATTCTGGGGCAGCAGGTATTAACCGGCGAAGTCTTAATTCCCGATGTACGCGACATCTTGTCTGGCAAAGCCTCCATTCCAGCCAACATCATCAATGCCATTATTCTTTTAGGCCAAATGGGTATTCCATTTAATACCGATGCTTGGGACGGCTACAATGTTGCACGACAACGCTACCTGCAATTATTGAAAAACCACGCGGTAAATGCCGTAAGTTTGGCAGGCGATACCCACAATGCTTGGGCGTTCGATTTAATTCCCGACGGCGAATCAGATTCCGTCGCTGTGGAGTTTGCAACGTCTAGCGTAAGCTCTCCGGGAATGGAAAATTATATTTCTACAACCTCGCCAGAGCAGCTCTCTGAACGTTTGGTAAAAATTAATAAAAACCTGCGTTACCAAAATAGTCATCAACGCGGTTGGATGCTTCTAGAATTAACGCCAGAAGCGGCCATTAACCAATGGCAATTTGTCAGCACTGTTAAAACCAAAGAATATCAGCCAATTCAAGGGCCAACCTATCAATGCCAAGCCGGTAAACATAAGTTAGAACAGTACAGTTAATCGATTTGCGCAAAACTTAAAAACTCCGGTATTGCCGGAGTTTCTGTTATTAATACCAGAGTAAACACCTATTCAAAGTCTTTGCTTTTTCCGAATAAATTAGACCTTCGTCATTTATTTAACGTTAAGAACCTCTGAGTAACTTATCCATAATTTAATCAGAGAACAGAAATTGAACATGTGATTTAAAATTCCTTCACAGATTTCAGCACAATTTTAATCACCTATCGTTCCTGAAATGAACGGTTTATCCTTAGACCGCAGAAAACTCTTGTCTCGGTTAGTCGAAGTTTTCTCTAGTTTTTAACTGTCGTTAAAAAACCCTACCGATGCTCCTCTGAAGCCTCATTCTGTTTTTTGTAAAACAACCTATTTTTGTAAACACTATTTTTCAGAACACGGCTTTTAAAGTCATTCAAAAAAATAATCACCATTCTAGTCTGGAGTCACCATAATCAGTCGTCATAACTGAAAACCAATCACAAATACGGATAACTCTATGATTAAAGCCTACAAATACTGTGTTTTACTGAGCATTACGCTTTTGATTACGGCTTGTGGCTCAAAAGAGGTTCCTGAAACCTTTGGCCCCAAAAAATTCTCCGGCCAAACGCCTGAATTTACCGCCGTTGTAGTGGCTTACGAGCCAGAATTGAATGGCATTTTAAAAACGCTGCAAAATCACGGCGAAGCCAATATCGATAGCACCTTAAAATTTAAAGGCGTTACCTATCGTTTGGGTAAATTTCGTGATCAGCCGATTTTAGTGTTTGCCACAGGCATGAGCATCGCCAATGCTGCTATGTCTATGCAAATGGCGTTTGATTACTTTCCCATAAAACAAGTGGTTTACATGGGCATTGCCGGAGCGGTAAATCCCCAATGGCAACCCGGAGATGTGATTGTTCCCGAGCGTTGGTACTACCACGATGAAAGCGTTTACATTAATCCCGACCCAGAAAATCCCGGTGAATATTTATTACCAAACTACTACCGCAAATTTTTAGACGATCAAGACAATCGCCGTCAAAAAGACCCTCATTTACCCAACTACAAATCGTTTGGTTACGTTCACCCAGATGAAGTGGTGGTCATTAAAGAAGGCCAAGAAAAGCCAGAAGATAAAGCCTATTTTTCGGCAACACCGCGTTTACTCGACGCGGCCAAAAAGGCTATTGCCAACATGCCAACACAAAAAGTATTGGATGAACGTGAAGCCGTATTAACGGTTGGCGGTAACGGCGTAACCGGTTCAGTCTTTTTAGATAATCGCGAATATCGCAAATGGGTAAGAGAAGTATTTAACGCCGAAGTCACCGAAATGGAATCGGCTTCTGTGGCGCATGTGGCTTATGTCAATGATATTGATTGGATTATTATTCGCGCCATTAGCGATTTGGCTGGCGGCCAAGAAGGCGTTAATGTTGAACATATTTACGACGATGAAGTTTCACGCATTGGCGCAGAGGTTCTATTTGCGGTGCTGGAAGAAATTATTACAAAATCGGAATAATGAAGATCATTTCTAGCAAGAAAAACAGAAAAATATAAGCACTCAATTTCTATCGCCCAATAAAAGATAGCATTTCGCTAGCTTTTTTTACTTATGGGAACCTCTGATTAACTCATCCTTGATTTAATCAGAGGGCAGAAATTGAAAATGTGATTTCCAATTTCTTCACAATTTTAATCACTTACGGTTCTTGAAATTGACGACACATCCTTGTGTCGCGAGAAACTCTAGGTTAATCAGAGTTTCCTATGAATAATCAATGCATTTACGAGAAAATCATAATCACACAAGATGCCGTTAGAGCGCCTAGTACACGATTAAACATCAGCAGGTTTTTAGGTGTTTGAATAAATTGTTTTATTTTCACGCCAATTAATGTCCAAACCGAACAACAGGGAAAAACCATAACGGTTTGCATAATCACAATAGCGATTAAACTCACCCACAATAAATCGCCCATCAAACTAAACGCAGACACCGCCGTGATCGACATAGTCCAAGCTTTGGGGTTAACCGCCTGAAAGGCTAAAGCCTGAAAATAGGTTAATGGTCTTGCTCTATCGCTACTAAACTTGTCGCCTTTGGCAGTAAAGATTTTATAGGCCAACCACAACAAATACACCGAACCAATAATTTTTAACGCCGTATGTAAAAAAGGAAACGCCTTAAAAACACTGCCCAAACCTAATGCCACCGATGAAAATAAAATAAAGCTACCGGTGGTAATGCCCAACAAATGCGGCAAACTTTTTTTGTAACCAAAATTAATACCCGATGCCGTTAACATTATGTTATTGGGGCCGGGAGTAATATTAACCGAAAACGTATAGGCTAATAATGATGTTAAATAACCCAGCGTAATGCCGGTGTTTGTTACTAAATCAGAAGAAAAAAGACTGGTATCACTCACAACTGGGCCCCTGTTGATCAGCATCGGTATCGGTTTGTTCAATAGCATCGAGAAAACATTCACCTTTCATAAAGGTTGCCGCTACACCGCGTAGCAATACTCGATCGTCTCTTAAATCGCACTCCATAAAACCGCCTCGTGCAGAGGCCTGTTCACACACCAATAAAGTTTTATCGAGCACCGCCGTCCAGTATCGAACAATGGCACAATGAGCAGAACCTGTGACCGGATCTTCTTCAATGCCTAAAGATTTAAAACCAAAATAACGACTAACAATATCTAAATCATCAAGGTTAGATTGCGCCGTTAAAATAACACCGTGCTTGCCTTCTAAATCAATAAACGAACGATCAAATTCTCGCACCTGTTGTTCGCTGCACACAAATACCCAATTATCTTCTGCGTAAAAGGTTTCGATGGGCTCAAAACCCAAACGCTCTAAAACGTAGTCAGGTGCTGTATCGTGAACAAAGGTTTTTGCAGGAAAATTCATTTCATAGCCGTCGCCAAACTGAGTGCTGGCACGAGTCACCGTTAATTCACCGCTTTTTGTGAAAAAACTGATTGTGTTAGTGCTAATCAGATTTTCACTAAACAAGACATGCGCACTGGCTAAAGTAGCGTGGCCACATAAATTCACTTCTGTGGTTGGCGTAAACCAACGCAAATTAAAGCCACCTTCTTGGGCATATAAAAATGCGGTTTCAGACAAATGATTTTCGTCCGCGAGTTTTTGCATCATCCATTTGGGCATAGGTTTCTCACACATCATCACCGCCGCTGGATTACCGGCAAATACGACAGAGGTAAACGCATCGACTTGATAGATGGGAAAACGCATGAGAAATCTCCCTGTTAAATTGTATGCATACAATATTGAGGTAATATCGACAAAAGATCGCTAGACTCTTATTAGTCGAATATAAACTCGTATTAAACTAATAAAAGTTACTCAAATAAGGTAATGAATGAGTTGAATTACGCAGATTGTTCGCGTACAAAGGAGTTTATAGGCAAATTAAACTAGGTCAATCGGATTTTTGTCACCATGACAATTTGGCAACCCAACCTCGAAAAGTACTCATCTCCTAAATACAAAGCCTTAGCTCAAGCCATTGATGACGCCATTGCCAAAGGTGAATTGCGCCCCGGTGAAAAACTGCCAACCCATCGCAAGCTAGCCGACCTGCTCGGCGTTACCGTTGGCACCGTAACGCGCGCTTATGCCGAGGCCGAACGCAAACATTTAATTGAATCCAAAATTGGCAGTGGCACCTTTGTGCGCACCACTGGCTCCGGTACCAGTTTTGAAATCAGCCATGCTGAGCAAGGCGTTATCGATTTAGGATTCAGTTTTGCGCTGCCGTTAAATCAGGCAGAACTCTTATCCCAAGAGTTACAACTGCTCAGCCAAGATAAAAAAATACTGCAACACATTTTAGAATATCAACCACCGGGCGGCATGCTTCACCATCGCGAAGCCGGATTACAGTGGTTGGATATTACCGGTATTCAAAGCGCCGAAATGGAACGCTTAATTATCACCAACGGCGGCCAACACGGTTTTCACTCGGCCACCGCAGCGCTTTGCCAAGCGGGTGACACAGCACTTTCGTGCGGATTAACCTATCCCGGATTTAGCGCCGTTGCCCAGCAATTGGGTTTACGCCACGTGGGACTGGAATGGGACGACCAAGGTGTTTTACCCGAAGTCGTTAAACTCGCCTGCCAGCGTTTTAAACCGCGCATACTTTACGTTAACACGCGCATTAATAATCCAACCTGCGAAGTAATGACCGAAGCACGCATCGACAGCATCGCCGAAATTCTGCGAGAACATCAAGTATGGGTTATTGAAGACGACGTGCAAGGTTGCTTGCAAGATAAAACATTACCAACGTTTACCAATCGACATCCCGACATTAGTGTATTCGTAACCGGTACTTCAAAAGCTTTAACCGGCGGTTTAAGAATCGGCTATTTATTAGCGCCGCAAGCCGTCGACAGAGCCATTCGCAGCGCCGTGCAAGCAAGCTGTTGGATGGCGGCACCCATGATGGCAGAAATTGTTAGCCGGTGGATTACCAACGGAACCGCCCAAAATATTATTAACAGCCAACGCGACATTATGGACAAACGCCAAAAGCTCGTGGGCGAATTTTTGAAAGACTCATCCTTTAAAGCCGCAGAAAAAGGCTACAATGTATGGCTCCCCTTACCAGAAACCCGACGCGCTCAAGAATTTACTAAAAGCCTTGCCAACCGCAAAGTACTGGTAAAACCTTCAACCGCATTTGCCGCCGGACATTTTAATGCTCCTCAAGCTATCCGCTTTTGCACCGGCGGACACACAAGCCTTGCCGACTTACGCACAGCATTAGAAATTATCAGCGACGAGTTAAAACAACCGGGGCCAGAACTTGATTTTTCTCACTAACAATTACTGAATCCATTACATTTAAATACGGATGAATGAATCGCTAAAAATCCCGCGCGGTTTCAAGTAATAACTGCAATTTCATAACGCAGCGAGTAAATCAACTCGCTGTCCCATAAATAATTCATTAGG
>NZ_BAAGIE010000003.1:0-130000 GCF_054658275.1 Sessilibacter sp. MAH3
CTAATGAATTATTTATGGGACAGCGAGTTGATTTACTCGCTGCGTTATGAAATTGCAGTTATTACTTGAAACCGCGTAAATTGTATTTTTTAAAAATAATATTTATATAGTTTTGTGGTTTTGGTTGATCAGTTAATTATGCTTTTTGTGTTAATTTTTATAGCGAGGTTTGTGTGTTTGGGTTGTGTCTTTAAAAGTTTGGCATTAATTTCTTCATGTTATCACGAAAGGTGTAAAAAAATTATGATTCAATTGTAGTGGATTAGTAATAGGTTCCCGAGGTAATGTGAGTGCTCATTTAAATTGGTATCTCTGCCATGTATTGATGGATGGTGAATTTCTAAAAATATCGGTACATTTTTAGAAAAAACAAAACCGGATATGATAAAGTTTTTTCTGTGTATTGGATATTTGCTCCTGATAACATCCGAATTCGATTTTAAAAGTTGGGATTTTGAAATGACAACAAAACAAACGTAGATTACGGTGACAAAAAGTCGACCTCTTGAAGGGTGCGATATTGATATCGACGGTTGCGACTTTTATTTTGCTGACGCTTATATTTCTTTATCGGAAGAAGAATGCGGTTCAAAAGCGGTAGTAACTATTCTCGATAAAGTTGAAAAGGCACTGCAATCTGCTCACTTAGAGCTAGTAGAAGTGAAAATGTGCGCCCGTTTTTTCCCAGAAGAATGGGTAGATCAAACCGACTCTATCGATACGATGCATTCTCTTGCAAATAGAGCATTAGAAACGGAAGATGTAGTGTTTAGTAGTTTTCGAACTGAAGAAATCCAAGAACTTTACCAATACCACCACCCGTTAATGAAATTGAAGCTAAATAGCTCTGGCAAATGATTTTGAAGAGAACATAAAAATAAAAGATCGTGTTGGAGCTATGTCGTTAGGAGAAAGTCAGTATAGATTTAAAACTGATGTCGGGCTGATATTTCGCAACCAAAGAAAAGAGCGTAAATATGTTTTACACGATCCACTCTTTATCGATCGGAATGTTTGACGAGGTCCATATTTGATAATATGTTAGATCAGTTATATGCAATGTAAAGGCCAAAAATTCATTAAGTTGATTGATATAAATTCAAAAAAATTCTCTCGCCGAAGTGGCATCTAATACTTTAGTTTTTCATATATCTTTCCATAAATTTGGAGTGGTAGATTTTGGGTGTGATTTAAGTCTATTTTTATAATGCTCATCGCTATAAAGACAATTAGAATTAAAATTTGGTATTCACCTTATATAAAACCAACGCTATTCTACCGCCAGTAAAAATGTAAGAGGAATATTTATGAGTAGTGGCGTACTTTTCACTATTGATGAAAAATATAAAATTAAATTTGAAAAAATAGATGATTTTGACCAAGCTTTATTGGCCGAAAATCAGTACTTCATGAGTGAACAAGAAATCAGTGATAACCCAGAAGGGTACCTTACTGATGGTGAGCATATTGTTATCGCGAAAATGAGACGAAAGCGGGTTCTAGCAGACCTTGCAAAAATAGGTTTTACACCAGGTTGCGCTAAACCCCAACATGCTTTTTCTATCGTTAATGGTCAGCCAAACGTGAGAAATACACCGGAAACTTACTATTATGAAATCGAGCATACCTTCGAAGATATGGGATGGGAATACACCGGTAATCCCCACGCTGATGAGGATTAGTGTGAGTCATTAAATGGCTAAGAAAATAGTCAAGCCTTTGGAAAATTTCGATAGAAGGACCAATCCAGAAATTGTACGCCAAGCTGAAGAAAATGCTCGACGTAAAATTGAGATTGAAACAGCAAAAAAAGCAGAATTTGAACAAAAAAGCCGTAAATAATTGTTTTTAATGATTTGTTATTCAGGCTGAGCCGAGTAACTGTGTGATGTTTTCTGGTTAAGTCGTTTAACAGATAAGTAAAGATATAACAATTAGAATAATTTTCGTCCAACTTCTCCTCTGTCTGTTAACTCTTTATCCTTTTCTGATCCGTTCCTTATATCTCTGTCTTGAAAAGATCATTCAATTTGGAGTTCAATTACTCCTATCGATTTTTTTGAAAATCTTACTGGGAGATAATTTCTTGATAAGGATAAATCTAGATCTATTAGATTGTAGTGATGGCATATTTTTTTATAAAAAATCTCTTTATGACGGTATAGCCTTTAAACTACTACAATTTAGCAAATGTTATCACCGAAATAGCCCATGAACGAAAAGTATGCCCTTGCGTTACCATTCCAGAGCTATACCGGCGCGAGGATGTTATTCATGATATTTCTGTGGTGGATAAAGTCAGCCCTAAAGATGGGATTAGCCTGAAGATGATAGGTCAATGGGTTTTCAAATATCATATTATAATCGTTTAAAAGCTCAAGCAGTCTGTTGAGAAAAAGCCGCCAATGTACAATTTTTACTATGAGCAAATATGAATGACTTATGTAATTTATAATAAATGTAATGCCGCCGCTTATACTATGTGGGAAAATGAAGTTGATTACAGTTTTTGGATGGGATATGGAGAACCAGAAAAAGCAATCGAGGAGCAGCCCGAATACATTTATATTCCTGCGATGGGTGAATGGCCAAAACGTTGGGCCAAAGTTCTACCAAAATTAAATCGCGTAAAATTGTTATGGGCGAAGGGTAGGGCCAATCAAAATTTATTTGATGCTATTTGTACGTTAACTACGTTAGAACGATTAGCTATCGATGTTGTTTCGGCGCACAATGTTGAAAATTTAAAGTGCTTGACTAACTTAACTCATTTGAGTTTAGGGCATGGTTCAAAAATAGAAAGCCTTGAGTCGATCAGTTATTTAAAAAAGTTGAGAGGGTTAACTATTTGCAATTTTCCTAAAATTAATAATGTCGAATTTATTGAAGCTCTAAGTGGAAACCTTAAATACTTGTCATTGATTGGTGGTGATTACAAAAAGCAGGTATTTGATGAATTAAAACCATTGTTAACGTTGCACTCGTTGGAGGAGTTGCATTTTGGTAATGTCAAAAGTTTGGAAAAATTAGACATTACGTCTAGAGATTTACCAAATCTCAAGCTCGTTAATATCGGTAGGGCTCAAGTGTTTACCGAGTCTACTAAGCAATATTTAGGTTCAAGTGATGTTCAGTTCGTTAAAAGTTAAGTTAAAGCAGCTAGGTGTTCGTAAAATTAATTTATCTAGAAATATCTGCTGTGTAATTAATTTTGATTAATTGATTGATATGGATTTTTTGGTTTTTTTCTTTGTCGTAATCATCATTAAGTTCTTACTTAATCCCATCAATTAAAACGCAGTCCTTCAACGATTAGTCAAGAACTGAAGCGCAACAATGGCCGGAGAAGTTATCGACCAGATTAGACGCAACGGCTCAGTTATACTCGAAGAACAGAAGCTTATAAAGCGATTAAGTTAATGGATATATTAAAATTTTAGACTACGGTTCTAACACACCAAGAGCTAAGTCCTCAACAGGTTGTGGATTGCCTATTCAGTCCTAAAAGATCGTGTGTTTGCACCATGAAACGATTTACCAGTTAATCTATAGCGACAAGGCTAATGGAAATCTCTATCAACACTTGAGGATTGCTTCCAAGTCGTATTGCAAGCGCCTCGACTTCCTTGGCCTGCGTTTATCCCTAGGTCTATGAGCTCAAGTTCCAGTCAGAAACCCTAGAGCGCAGGCCCAAGCAGCTGCGGAGCAGCTAAGCGGGGCCGAAGCGGAGGGATTTTGGAGCCCTGCTATTTGGAAAATAGCAGAGCCGAATTTTTCAATCTAACTTATAAACCATTAAAAACTATCTAAGAACCTCAGGTTAACTCGTCCATGATTTAATCAGAGTTTCCTCTAGTTTAATTCCATTGAGCTTTCTTGAATATCGTTTAGCCCGATTTAAAAAAAGGGGCTGAAGTAGCTAAGAGCTAGTGTTTTGTCGTTTTATACCAGTATTTTAGCTGTTTTAGTAGCGTTTGGTGGTCTCTTCCATTGAAGCGCCATTCGCACTCTTTAAGAAACCAATAAAAATTATCTTGTTTAATTCCATTAAATTTTCGTAAATGGCGTTTAGCCTGATTCCAAAAGTTCTCGATTCCGTTAATATGATTTGTATTATCAGCAAATAATTTCGAATGATTAATCCTCTGATGATGAAAATCACTTACATCCAAAGCATTGTAAGATTTAAATGTATGGGTGTAGACAATGCTGTCAGGTGTAACTTTCTCATTGATAATGGGTAGCAGAGTTTCAGTTTTAGCGCTGGGAATAATTACGGTAAAAACCTTCCCACCCCTTTTTAATAGGCCAAAAACTGCTATTTTACCTCCAGCGCCTCGACCTCTCTTGCCTTTACGTACTCCACCAAAATAGCTTTCATCGATTTCGACTTCACCGGATAAATCGTATCTCGGCAATTTACTGGCTATCAGCTGCCTTAGTCGCATAAAAAAGCGAATGGCTGTATTGGATTGTACTCCAAGCATTTCAGCCGTCGCCCGAGCAGTTGCTCCAACGACAAAATATTCTATAAGCCTACTTTGTTGCCTAGGTGTTAACCGGCTTTTTCTTGTATACATGAGCTTTAGAGTAGCCTCTAGGCTGCTCTTAGCTACTTCAGCCCCTAAAAAAATCTCAACGCAATGTGATTTGTATTCTCAGCAAATAACTTCCATTGATTTCGACTTTACCGGATAAATCAGATCTCGCAATTTACCGCTATCAGTCGCCTCAATCCCATAAAAAAACGAATTCCTGTGACGATTTTATTCAGCAAACCAATCTGGATGAGTTGAATGATAAAGTGAGTGTAATCGAAGCATTTTTTACTTTCTCGCAAGCAGAACAAATACATGAAGCGCAAGAGTTAATTAAACCGGAAGCGTTATATTTTAGGTTCTCTAAAACGTGAATACGCCAGTGACGCGGGAACAGAATTAAATTCTATTTTGCCCAAAATGAGACCGTTAAACCCTAATTACCTCACCAAAAAGCAGAGTGTATTTGAGCGAATTGCTGCGTTTGTGGAAAAATTTAAAGGCGTTGGTGGAAGTGTTTTTTGGTGTTAAGTGTCAGCGATAAATTTTGGAAAATAATGGCTAATTAATTGATTTCTGCGTTGATCAAAGTGATCTCTAACTTAGCCAAAGTTTCTTTAAGAGAATTTACTGCGAAACATAAAGTAAACGGCGCCTATTAAACAAAGTCCTGCCCATAGGTAATCGAGTTTTAGAGGTTCTTTAAGGTACATGACCGAGAAGGGTACAAATACCGAGAGTGTAATGACTTCTTGGATGATTTTGAGTTGTCCAACGGTTAATACACTGTATCCAATTCGGTTGGCTGGGACTTGAAAGAGATATTCAAGTAGGGCGATGGCCCAGCTAAAAAGAGCTGCGAGTAACCAAGGTTTGTTGTTGAGTTCTTTAAGGTGTGCGTACCACGCAAAGGTCATGAAGACGTTACTGCAAAGCAGTAGCCCTATGGATATTAATATGGGATGCATGATTGCTTTTGGTTTACCTGCAACGGGTTGTGCTTTAAGAGAGAGTCTCTGATTAATTCGGGTTTGATTTAATCAGAGATCGGTTGGCAAGTTGGGAATTGGGTTATTAACGTCTCGGGCAGTTGATGTTTGCAGCGGTTCGGTTTATTCCGGGTTTTCTTCGCTATTTGCTTGGTCAAACATGTGGCCAAGTTTGCCTTTTTTGGTCTCTAAATATTTTTGGTTGTGTGGGTTGCGGCCAGTCTCGTGGGGTAGTCGTTCGGTTACGTTGATACCAATTTCTTTTAATGCATGAATTTTGCGCGGATTGTTGGTCATTAAGCGTAATTCTTTAATGCCAAAGTGCTCAAGCATGGGTTTTAAAATGTCGTAGCGGCGCATGTCTGCACCAAAGCCTAGGGCTTCGTTGGCTTCTACGGTGTCGGCGCCAGCGTCTTGCAAATGGTAGGCTCTAATCTTGTTTAACAAGCCAATACCGCGACCTTCTTGTCGTAAATAAAATACCGCACCACGGCCTTTTTGTGCGATCTTGTGCAACGCAGCTTGCAGTTGTGCGCCACAGTCGCAACGTAGGCTGAATAGGCCGTCTCCGGTTAAGCATTCGGAATGTATTCTTGCCAATACGGGTTCGCCATTTTTGATGTCACCCATGGTTAAGACCACGTGTTCTTTTTGTGTTTCTTTTTCTAAAAAGCCGTGCATATCGAATATGCCCCAGGGGGTTGGTAATTTACACGACTCTATATATTCAATGGTCACTGCTTTTCCTCAATGAAGCCTCTTAACGGCTGGTACTTAATAGAAGCACTCCGTTTTCTGTACTCATATCAACTTGTTTTAAGAAGCTATTTCCTAACAAGGCGATGGACGGCGAGCCGTCGAGATGTACCGAGGCAGAGACATTGTGCACTGTAACTCCACCCACGGAAACGCTTTCTAAATTGACAATAAAAATTGGCACAACTCCGTTGGCGGTACTGGCCGATGAGGCTTTACCTGCCCGGAAATTAATGCCCAGATCGATGGCGGTTTGCTTATTAAAGGCGAGATGTGTTGCGCCTGTATCGATCAAAAAATCCACCCGACGACCGTTAACTTGGCCCGAGGTGAAGTAGTGGCCGCCACGACCAACAGGGATTCTGGTCTGCTGAATTTCAGCTTTTTGAAATCCAGAAGAGATTTGTTGTGAAATCCCTAATGTATGGCGTTCACCATTAAACTCCAATACAGCTTGTTTACTGGTTGCCGATATGAGTTTTACACCTTCGGCGCTGGTCATTCCTTGTTTGAGTAGGCGCTGTTTGCCATCAATAGTAACTACCGCCGAACCTGAAAACAGTCCGTTCACCTGCACGCTGGTGGCGTAAACGGAGTTAGTTAAAAACAGCGCTAGCAACGCAAGTGTGACTGGTAATTGGTAGCGTTGTAGGACTTTTCGTGTCAGTACTCTCATAAGATTTACCGATAGATTCCGTTTCGAAAGCTAAATCATGTTTTGCAGGTTACTTAACAGCAGACCCATTCTACTACGTTCAGTGTTGGACTTACGCGCGCTATCGCAACAAGTCGATAACTTTTTCAGGTTAAAACGTTGAATAATCCAGTTGCGCCAACAGTTGCAGAGTGATCCAAGAGAATATTCCCGCGAGAATATCGTCGGTCATTATGCCTAAACCACCTTTGGTATTTTTGTCTGCCCAAGAGATTGGCCAAGGTTTGAGGATATCGAAGATTCTAAAGATCACAAATCCTGCCACAATCCACGCCCAACCACTGGGTGCGGCAATCATGGTAATCCAATAGCCAACAAACTCGTCCCACACAATGCTTGGGTGGTCGTGTACATCAAGATAATCGCTACCGGCCTGGCATATCCAAACGCCAATTACCGAAGTAAATACAATAATGCTCAGATAAATGGCTAAAGGAAGGTCGGCAAACAGCCAATAAAATGGAATGGCGGCAAGGGTACCAAAGGTTCCGGGAGCTTTTGGGGCAAGCCCCGAGCCTAGACCGAACGCTAAAAATAACGAAGGTGATCGGCAAATGTCTTTAAAATTAGGTTTTACCACAGGAATTCTTATAGGTTTGAGGTTGGCGATGTAGGCTTGTGATTACACCGCCACAATCTTAGATATGTTTGTATTCGCTTAGAAATGTTTGTATCCGGTTTTTTCCGGAACTACGACTCTGCCACCACTTAAGCATACACACTCGTCACCGCGCACTATTTCGCCAATGGCGGTGAATTCGATTTGATGTTGTTCTTGAATTTCTTCTAAGCGAGCGATTTTTGCCGGTGGTACGGTAAAACACAGTTGGTAGTCGTCGCCACCGGCAAGTGCCCAGTTAAGAGCAGTATCTGGGTCGCAGAGTTTGCGTAGCGGGTCGGATAACGGCAGACGTTCGGCTTCAATTACGGCTCCGACGCCACTGGCTTTGCAAATATGGCCAAGGTCGGCGAGCAAGCCGTCGGAAACATCAATGGCGCAGCGGCTGACCGTTGCCAATGCTTGTGCTTGGCGCACGAGAATCTTTGGTGTGTAGTAGCGACCCATAAAATAACTGAAGGCCGACTTACCCACTTCTAGTTCTTTTTTAATGACGGCAAGCGCAGCCGCACCGTCGCCAACGGTACCGGTAACAAATACCAAATCACCCACACGGGCGTTGGAGCGCAGCATGGATTTATCGGGTGATACGCTGCCGTGAACCTGCAAGGTTATCGCCAGCGGCCCGCGAGTTGTGTCGCCGCCGACCAATGATACGTTGAACTCTTCAGCGGCTCTGAACAAGCCGCGACTGAATCCTGACAACCAGCTGGATTCTGCCGACGGTATTGTTAAGGCAAGGGTGATCCACATGGGATCGGCACCCATGGCGGCGAGATCAGAAATTGAAACTCGTAACGCACGTTCGGCAATGAGTTCTGGGTCTGCGTTTCTTGGAAAATGGGAGCCGCCAATTAGCGTGTCGATAGAAACCGCAAGCTGTTTCTCTGGTGGCACAGTCAACAGTGCGCAATCATCGCCAATGCCTAGGTTGACTCCGTAGGATGCAAACTGACCACCGAAGAACTGTTCGATTAATTCGAATTCGCCAATAGTTGTCATAGTGAGTTACCGATTCGACAGTGGGAAAGATTTGGCTGCGGTTCTCATCGGTTAATGTTTGAGAGGTGTACGTGCAGCCAGACCAGAGTGTGTTGAGTATCGATTATTGCGTGTCGGCCTTTACTTCTACGCTACGCAATTCTAGCGCCGTTTTATCGAGAACACCGTTGATGAACTTATGCGCATCGGCGGCACCAAATTTTTTCGCGAGCGAGACCGCTTCATTGATAACAACTTTATAAGGAACATCGATGCGATTTTTAAGCTCGTAGGTGGACATGCGTAGCAGGGCCAATGTCACTGGGTCGAGCTCTTTGAGTGCACGACTTTGCAGATGTTTGCTAAAAATAGCTTCGAGTTCATCGAGCTGGGCCGGAGTTTCGTGCAGTAACTCGTGAAAGTACTGCACATCAACCGGTTTCATATCGTAGTCAACGCGAAATTCAGCTTCGATAACATTTAAAGCCGAACCCGCCATTTGCCATTGATAAAGTGCCTGCATGGCATAATGGCGCGCTTTGCGTCGCGCTGCTGGTGAAACGTTCATTGTCATACCTATAAAAACAACCGCTAAACTTAAACTTTAGCCAAAACAGAAACCATCTCAAGGGCGGTTAACGCAGCTTCTTCGCCTTTGTTGCCCGCCTTGGTGCCAGATCGCTCAATGGCCTGCTCAATAGAGTCTACGGTTAGTACACCGAACGACACTGGAATTGAGCTGGAAAGCGATACTTGCGCCAAACCTTTGGTACATTCGCCGGCTACATAGTCGAAATGGGGTGTGCCGCCACGAATCACTGCACCTAGTGCAATGATGGCATCAAATTTTTTGCTGTCAGCAATTTTTTGCGCCATTAGTGGAAATTCGAACGCACCGGGTACGTAAAAAATGGTGATGTTTTCTTTATCAACACCGTGGCGGTTTAATGCATCTAGTGCGCCTGCTTTAAGACTTTCAACAACAAAACTGTTCCAGCGGCTAACGATTAGTGCGTATTTGCCATTGACGGAGCGAAAATCGCCCTCGATAACGTGAATATCACTCATGAAAAATTCTCTTAAACACTTATTATTGATTGTTAGGCGACCGGGCCTCACTCTGTTACGTTCACGCATCTGACTCGATACGTTAATGCGACTGCTTTAATACGTTAACGAGAAAGCCTCGGTCAATTAAAGATACTTTGAATTTTTAAAGATACTTAGAATTTTTAAAGATACTTAGAATTTTTAAAAATACTTAGGGTTTTGGCGTTGGTGCATCCACTCGGTCAACTACTTCTAGGTCAAACCCAGAAAGCGCTGTGAAACGCAGCGGCGCCGATAAAATATTCATTTTACGCACCCCCAAATCGCGCAGCATTTGCGCGCCTGCACCTACTTGGCGATAGGCCGCGTTGCCCGGCGGTTGGCTTTGTTTACCGCTGAGTAACCAATCGATACTTTCTTCAATGTCTTGGGTAGACATTGAGTGGCAAATCAACACCACAACGCCTGAACCTTCACTTTGAACGTAGGAAAGGGCGTCTTGAAGCGTCCAAGAGCTGTATTTTTTATCGGTCTCGCGAAGAATGCCCAAAATATCGCGGGCAGTATTTAACACGTGAACGCGCACCGGTACTGGAATTTCAGGATCAATTTCACCTTTGGCCAGTACAAAGTGGTATTCGTTAGTAACCAAATCGCGATAGGTGTAAAGGTTAAACTCACCGTGAACGGTATCGACTTTACGCTCGTTGGTGCGCTCAACGGTTTGCTCTTTTACCGAACGGTAATGAATCAAATCGGCAATGGTGCCAATTTTAAGGTTGTGAGTTTTAGCGAATTTTTCGAGATCGGAACGGCGCGCCATGGTGCCGTCTTCGTTCATCACTTCAACAATCACCGAGGCGGGTTCACGACCGGCAAGACGTGCTAAATCACAACCTGCTTCGGTATGGCCTGCGCGACTTAATACGCCGCCCGGTTGCGCCATCAACGGAAAAATATGGCCCGGTTGCACTATGTCACGAGCAGCCGCGGTGGGTGAAACCGCAGCGCGCACGGTACGCGCGCGATCGGCCGCGGAAATACCGGTGGTAACACCTTCGGCGGCTTCAATCGATACCGTAAAGTTGGTTGAGTGCGCTGCTTGGTTGTTGGTTACCATT
Source organism: Sessilibacter sp. MAH3 (assembly GCF_054658275.1). Lineage (NCBI taxonomy): Bacteria > Pseudomonadati > Pseudomonadota > Gammaproteobacteria > Cellvibrionales > Cellvibrionaceae > Sessilibacter > Sessilibacter sp. MAH3. The sequence goes on from NZ_BAAGIE010000003.1 coordinate 10,770, forward strand.
AAGGGTAACTCAAGAGTGCGGCAGCGTTGCTCGGTAAGGGTTAAGCAGATAAGTCCACGGGCGTGAGTCGCCATAAAATTGATGTCTTGTGGACGTACCATGTCGGCGGCCATGATAAGGTCGCCTTCGTTCTCTCTGTCTTCGTCATCCATGAGAATGATCATTTTACCCTGGCGGATATCTTCGATCAGTTCTTCTACGGTATTTAGTTGCATAGCTTGCTCGTTAAACGAATTTATAAGTTATGGTTTTTGCCGGCATTGTAACCGAGCTGGCGCGTAAAAGCCTGCTTCGTGTCGCCTAGTTTTTGGCGAAGCCGTGCTCGGCGAGAAAGTTTATATCGATTTTTGAGTGATTGTTATGGTTTTCAGTACCACCGGTGAGTAGCCGCTCCAGGTATCTGGCAATAACATCCACTTCTAGGTTGACCTTGGTGCCGGTTTTATAGGTGCCGATAATGGTTTCGGCGATGGTGTGCGGCACAATGGTAAGTTGAAACTCGTTGCCCGACACGGCGTTAACCGTCAGGCTGGTACCGTCAATAGTGATAGAGCCTTTGTGAGCGATGTATTTGGCTAATTCTTGTGGTGCGCGAATGCGAAATTGTTCGGCACGAGCTTCGGTTTCACGGCTGATAACTTCACCTAAACCATCAACGTGGCCGCTGACGATGTGACCGCCTAAACGGCTTTGCGGCATCAACGCTTTTTCAAGGTTAACCTTTGAGCCAATTTTCCATTGCTTGACCGTTGTTAAGGCGATGGTTTCTACCGACACGTCGGCCCAGTAGCCATCTCCCGGTAGATCAACCACGGTTAGACACACGCCGTTGGTGGCAATGGAGTCGCCCAGTTGAACGTCGGAGAGATCGAGTTTTCCGGTTTTAATTCTAACGCGTAAATCGCCCGATTTGGGCTCCAATGCGGCGACTTCTCCCACCGCTTCGATGATACCTGTGAACATAAAATAGGTCCGATTAAGGCTTTGATTTCGCCGTGATCTGCCAATCTTGGCCGACGGCTCTTATATCTGTGATGTCCATTTCGAGCTTGTCTGACATCGATTGAATGTCCAATTGCAGCAGCGGCCGGGCGCTTGAACCCAATATGACCGGTGCAACAAAGATAACCAACTCATCGACAAGTTTTTGCTCGATAAAGCTCCCCGCAAGGGTTGCGCCGCACTCCACCAACACCTCGTTACATTGACGTGAAGCGAGATCGTCGAGCAGATCGTTGAGATCGACTTTGCCGCTTTTCGATGGCAGTGTCTTCCATTCGATGGTCGGCAATATATGCGCGGGTTTGGCGCCTGCGGTCACCCAAAGGCATTCGCTTTGTTCGTGAAAGAAATCTTCGTGGCCGCTGAGCGATGCGTTGGAATCCAGCACCACTCGCAACGGGCGTCTCATGCCTCGACTTTGGGGGTGATTTTTTAAGGGCGCGTAGGTTTGTTCGGGTAATTCTGAGACGCGCACCGTGAGGCGTGCGTTATCCGCCGTGATGGTGCTGTGACCGGTCACCACGGCGCAGCTGCGTGCGCGCAGTTTTTGTACTTGGGCGCGCGCCTTGGGGCCGGTGATCCACTGGCTTTCACCGCTGGCCATGGCCGTTCTGCCATCTAAACTCATGGCGAGTTTTAGGCGTACAAACGGTTTATTGGTTTGCATGCGTTTGATAAAGCCCGGATTCAGCGCCATTGCTTGTGATTCGCAAACTGGGCCATCGACCTGAATACCTTGTTGCTCAAGATAGCGAATACCACGACCTGCAACCAATGGGTTTGGATCGGTCATGGCGTACACCACTCGCGTAATGCCTGCCGTTGCTAAGGCTTCACAGCAAGGCCCGGTTCTGCCGTGGTGACTGCACGGCTCTAAGGTTACGTAAGCGGTGGCACCAACACTGGTATCACTTGCATCGATAGATTGCAGCGCGTTGACTTCGGCATGGCCGGTTCCGGCCTCAATGTGGAAGCCTTCGCCAATAATGCGCTCACCGTGGGTAATTACGCAGCCAACTCTGGGATTGGGCGATGTTGTCAATAAGCCTCGCTCTGCTAATTGCAGAGCTCTGGCCATAAATTCGTAATCGATGTTGGTAATTGCCATGATGCAATGTTGCGTTATCAAATTTTAAGAATGAAGTGAGCGAGTATTGGGCGCAGTGCCGAACGAATCTGTAAATGCTTAAGACGGTTCTTTCTTTTCGAGGCGGTCGATCTCTTGGCGGAATTCATTCAAATCTTTGAAACGTCGATACACCGAGGCAAATCGTACGTAAGCAACTTCATCTAAACTACGCAGTGCCTGCATGACACGTTCACCAATAATGAGTGATTTAATTTCTCGCTCACCAGTGGCTTGCAAATAATGTTTGATTTGAGCAATGGCCGATTCGATTTGCTCGGTACTTACCGGGCGTTTTTCTAACGCTCTGAGCAAACCGGCTCTGAGTTTGGCTTCGTCAAAGGGTTCGCGAATACCGTTATTTTTAATAACCCTTGGCATTAACAGCTCCGCCAATTCGTAGGTTGTGAATCGTTCCCTACACGACATGCATTCACGGCGTCTACGAACCTGATCGCCCTCGGCGACCAAGCGGGAATCGATGACTTTGGTGTCTTCGGCGCTACAAAAAGGACAGTGCATAATAATTTGGGTTTTTTAGGATAATAGGCGACAAAACAGTTACCATACTACCACATTCTCGGGGAATTCAGACTATATCAGTCTTTACAACCCTAGTGACTTAGTGGCGATTGATCGTATGTAAATCATAAGCCTAAATTGCCGTTTTTAAGTTTGTGTTCGTGTTTAAGGGGGAAATTAATGCTTTGGGTTAAAGCGATTCATATATTTTTTGTGATTGCCTGGTTTGCGGTACTTTTTTATTTACCAAGGTTATTTGTGTATCACGCGATGTGTGAAGATGAGGCCGGTAAAGAAAGATTCAAGGTGATGGAACGCAACTTATACAAAGGCATGGGTACGCCTTGTATGTTAGGTACACTTATTTTTGGTATTTGGATGCTCACATTTAATCCGAGTTATTATTTTTCGTCGGGTTGGATGCACGCTAAACTAACCTTGGTGGTTTTATTGATTGGTTACCATCATATGTGTGGCGCTCATTTAAAAAGATTTGCACGCGATGAAAATACCAAAAGCCATGTGTATTTTCGTTGGTTCAATGAAGTGCCAGTGCTCTTTTTGTTAGCCATTGTAATTTTAGTGGTGGTAAGACCGTTCTAGAGAAAACGTAAAAATTCAATAATCGCGATTTTAACGGTTATCAATTTATTTAAATGATTATTTTTTTAAAAGCCTGAAGGTCAATTCAGGCTTTTTTTTGATTTTTTCTAAGTGGTTTTTTAGGCGTTGTAATGGATGCACTGAGCAGTAAATATGAACGATTATTTAGAATGGAATTCAGTTGTTTCTAAATTTGAAAGCCAGTATTTCGAATTTATCAGCAATACAGCTACAGTTTGTAGGTCAATTTTCTAAAATTAATCGCGGTCGTTGGGAGGATAATTTTGGGGATTTTGTGTAAAACCGAGCTGTGTTGTTAAATTTTGTCGGAAACTATAGAAAGCTTTGATTAACTCTTCCATGATTTAATCAGGGTGTAGAAATTGACAATCCTATTTCTCGTTACTATACAACTTTCTGTTTCTATACCACTTTCCGTTTCTATACCACTTCCTGTTTCTAAACCGCTTCCTGTTTCTATACAATTTCAATCCCGTATTGTTTTTGAAATTAGCGACACTTACTTGTGTCTCTAGTGTGCTTGTGTCTCTGGTGTGTTCTTAAATAAAGTCTGAGTTTATCAAAGTTTCTTTTTATAAACCTGATAGTTACCTGATTGGTATGTTGGGGATTTTTTCTCGTTCGTTCAATATTTGTCTAAATTCGGCATTAAGTAATATTAGATGTATAAACCCGTGTTGAATGTTGTATAAATTTTTTGCATTTTTCACAAAAGTTTGGCGTGGCTGCTCAAATAAATATTTTGAGGTTAATTTTTTGCTAAGCGGACAAAGGTTTTACTCTTTGCGATTGCGTAAAATAGTGCGGGATGAACAATTTTAAGCATTTTTTTGTAGCAGCTTAAACTAGAGATTGATTCCCTTCTCTTGAAAAATGAATAACGAGTACGTACTTTAATCGCTATCATAGGCTGGGCTGGATTTCTAGATAAAGTCGCTAAAATACTTATTTGTAAGTACTTATACGAATTTAAACGCTAGTGAATTCTCGGGTACGTTGTTGAGTATTTTTTCTTCGCTAAATTAGCGATGAATTCATTAGTAATTGAGGTTTTAAGGTGTAAACCAATTGTTCACGATCGGCTAGACTTTGAGTACTACCAAAATTATTCAGAAAGTCCACTGGCAAGAGGCCTGTGTTTTTTTTCTAAAATGGAAGTACAAAATTCAAATTTTTAAAGTCGGCTCAATAATCTTATTGCTATAAATCGATTATTTTGCAGTTATCTAAAAAATGAATATTGTTCTTTTTATTTTCAATGTCGAAGTTAAACCAAAGTAAACGATAATTTATTAAAGTCTGTCTTACGGGTGGTTCTTATCATCTGTCCGTTTTTCGAGTTTGCCGGTTTTATTCTGTACCCAAATGTCTGAGCTTTGAGGCTATAAAATGTTAAAGTCGCTAGAACGCGCTAATATTCCAGTTATATTGTGTTTGAACGGACACGATCCTAGCAGTGCTGGAGGATTACAGGCGGATATCGAAACTTGCATGTCGTTGCATTGCCAGTCGTTAACGGTGCAGACCTCAACTTTTGTTTGTGATACTCGCGAAGTTAAAAAAATTGTTCCAACCTCGTCGGAGCTGGTGTTGGAACAGATGCGAACCCTGCTGGAGGATATTCCGGTAAAAGTCATTAAAGCTGGTTTTTTAGGTTCGCTAGAAAATGTCGAGGCACTTCATTCGGTTTTGGTTGATTACCCCGATATCCCCTTGATTGTAGAACCCAAATCATTTGCGACCGTAAACGATCACCAGCGCTCCACCATTGAGGTTCTAGAAGCCATTAAGTCTTTGCTGCTGCCTCGTGCTTACATTTCGGTGGCAACACTCAATCAAGCCTTTTTGTTATCAGATTTTGCCGATTCGGCAGACGCCTGCGCGGCCGAGATTTTAGAAACCGGCTGCCAGCATGTTTTGATCACCGGTACCGAGAACTACAGTGAAGTCCGTTCTGGAAAACTGTATGGACAGCGAGGATTGATTCAGAGTTACGTCAATCAAGATAAGTCACCATTGTCTGAAATGCGCTGCACCTCTACGCTTGGTGCCGCCGTTGCTTGTGAGTTTGCTCATGGTCTGCCGCTGCACGTGGGTGTTGGTAACGCGCAAAAGTACGTGTGGTCGTGCTTAGCTCGTGGTCGTTTAATTGGTATGGGTAATCCTATTCCCGATCGTACTCTGGTTCCGGCTGAAAACCCTATTTCTTAGATTTGAATGCTTTAGGTTCTGAAATTTTGTGATTTCGGTGGCACAATAGCGGTCTTTAAGTTTGTGCCCAAGCAAGGACCCTGAGATGAATCGTTCAGAACAATTATTTGAAAGTGCCAAAAACTTCATTCCCGGTGGTGTAAATTCACCGGTTCGGGCGTTCAAAGCCGTGGGTGGTACGCCGGTATTTTTTGAAAAAGCTAAAGGCGCCTACTTGTATGATGTAGACGGAAAACGTTACGTAGATTACGTTCAGTCTTGGGGGCCAATGATTGTTGGCCATGCTCATCCCGACGTTATTCAAGCGGTTATCGATAAAATTCAATACGGTTTGAGTTTTGGCGCGCCGACTGAAATCGAAACAACTCTTGCCGAGCAGTTGTGCCAAATTATTCCTGGTATGGATTTGGTGCGATTCGTTAGCTCCGGTACCGAAGCGACCATGAGTGCGATTCGTCTTGCTCGTGGTTTTACCGGCCGCGATAAAATCATTAAGTTTGAAGGTTGTTACCACGGCCACAGTGATTCACTGCTGATCAAAGCCGGGTCTGGCGCCTTGACCTTGGGGGTTCCCAGTTCTCCCGGTGTTCCGGCTTCTCTGGCTGAACACACCATCACCTTGACCTACAACGATATCGAAGGTGTAAAACAAGCCTTTGCTGAACTCGGCGAACAGGTTGCTTGCGTTATTGTTGAGCCGGTCGCTGGCAATATGAATTGCGTTCCGCCGATTCCGGGATTCTTAGAATGCCTGCGTCAGCAATGTAATGAATCCGGTGCACTGTTGATTGCCGATGAGGTAATGACGGGTTTTCGAGTTAGCCTAAAAGGCGCGCAGGGTTATTATGGTGTAACTGCCGATATAACTACGCTGGGCAAGGTTATCGGCGGTGGTATGCCGGTTGGAGCATTTGGTGGCAGACGCGACGTAATGGAGCAGATCGCACCTTTGGGTCCAATTTATCAAGCGGGTACTCTATCTGGAAACCCTGTAGCCATGGCGGCCGGTCTTGCTAATCTCAACTTAATTCAGCAAGACGGATTTTATGACAAGCTCGTCGCCTCTACCGATAAATTAGTCGCCGGTATGCGCGAAGTTGCCGATAAGCTTGAGATGCCTTTTACCACGAACTCTGCCGGTAGTATGTTTGGTTTCTTTTTTACCGAAGAAGACAAAATCACCAATTACCAGCAGGTAATGGCGTGTGATACCGGAAAATTTAATCGCTTTTTCCATGGCATGTTAAAAGAAGGTGTTTATCTTGCACCTGCTTCTTATGAAGCTGGATTTATGTCAGCAGCTCACTCGGATGACGATATTCAGTTTACGTTAGATGCGTGCGAGAAAGTCATGAAAAGCTTGTGATGTATTTTTCATTGAACTGCGAATAATAAAAAAGCTGCCCACTGGCAGCTTTTTTTGTTTAAGGCGTTCAGTTGAATCGGTGTCTTTTAATAACTTTGTACTTTTATGATTTGCTCTAAAACGTCTTGGTATTTTGGTGAAATACGTGTGATCTGAAATCCGTGCCAAAAAGATTCCGGCTCAGAACTCATCGCTATACTCTGCCAAAGACAGATGGCCGACAGCTCAACGGTTGACTGTTTTAGCGTATTGACGGGCAAATAGAAGATCAGATCGTAAACTTCTCCCACTTCCAATTCGGTGGCGCCATAGGTCATGAAGCCTTCTTCATGAACATCGGCAATTCTGCCGAGCGGTTGGTGATCCGTAGAGACTACTTCAACGTTGTCTCTTAATATATGGCGTTTCTTTTTTCGACGTTCCTTATCTCGCGGTGCATTATCGGGTTCGCGAGTCATGGCAAATTAGGCTCCGGCACTGGCCTTTTTGGTATTCATGGTTTCGAAAATATTTTCCAGTGCTCTTTCAAAAAAGGGTTTGGTACTGCCAACGATCACGCGGGCTTTCCTGGCGATCATGTCTCTGGCTAATTCTAACCCGGTTTTCATGCCCACTTTTTTGCCGGTTTGATCGACAAGCATGTAGTGCGATGTTTTCGAGTTATACCAAGCGACTTTCAATCGGCGGCCTTTATCAAATTCAAACCAGGTTCCAAACTCAATCATTTTTAAGCTCTCAACTAATCGAGCTTCGTCTTCAGAGAGTTTTTCTTTGGCTTGAACAGGTGTACCCGCTTTTTTCTCTGCCATCGCTTCAAGTTTAGATCGCATTGGCGCTGGTGCAACTTCTACGGTCTTTTGTGCGAGCGCAGCTTTTTGAAGAGCGGTTACTGCATCGATGAGTTTGCGACCCTTAACCTGATCGTAACCAATGGTTTCTAAACCGGCTTCTAAATAATCCAAAAGCTCAGCTTGCATCTCCATCTGTCGAGCTCGCTCATTGGCACTTTGCTTGGGGGCGACCGCCCAGATCACGTCGTCAACGGCACTTACCGCTCGACGCCATTGTTCAGACTCGGTGCCAAAGCGCAGCAGTATGAATGACAAATAATCTGACCAAGGTTGCAATAACAGCAACAATACCGCCGACGGCATTTCTTTACCGTCGGTACGTTTTCTTACTTCTGCGTTAACGCGAATTTTAACTTCACGCAGTTTTTCTTCACCATGGACTTTTTCCATGGCACGTTTTTCCATGAGTTCTTGTTTGCGCAAAATCTTTTTCGTGTACGAGCTAAACTCCACTAACAACTCGGCAAAGAGTTTAACGTCGTCTTTGAACTCTTCGAGAATACTAGAAACAATGGCTTTGATTTTGTCGTAAATCTCGTACTGATTGGAGCCATCATTAGAAACCCAGCGTACCCCAGCTTCGGCGAGATTATTAAGTAACAAGCGCGCGGGATGCTCGGCCTGCTCGAAAAACTCTGGGTCCATAAAGGCTACTTTTAAATAGGGCGTGTGTAGGTAGCTCAACAACGCCTTGATGTTATCGGGAAGGCAATCATCGGAAAGCATGTAATCGAACAGCATTCCAACCAGCTCGATAACGTGCATGTCTTTGCCTTCAACGGCGCCATCTTTATTTTCTTTCGCGAGCTCTTCACTCAATTGTGCGGTAACCGCAGCGACATCTACAGGTTGTAAGGCTTCTACGCCAGCTTGGCGGATATTTAAAATTTGTTCCTGCATGGCTTGCAGAGCACCAACCAACTGCTGGTTGGTGATGACTTGCATGTGGCGACCACCGGCGGCACCGCCCATAACTGGAGGTGAACCTCCAGACAAGTTTGTTTGGTTGAGTGCCGCAAAGTTGCCGTTAAAACCCATGAGTGATTGCAAGGGCACCGGGTTGGCAAAATGAGTTGGCTGCGGAGCCTGCGAAGTGGGTTCTGGGGCGCCGAAGTTTTGAATCTCACGAATAGCGCGCATTAAATTAGTCTGATTTTTTAAGCTTGCTTCCGGATTATTTTGTTGAGCTTGCAAATAAGCCGACTCGAAGTCGCCATTGGCTTCGATATTGGTGTCGAATTCCGAGGCAGCAACGGCTTTGGCCACTTGGGCGCTGCCTTGTTGATGAAAATTGAGTTCTGGAAGAATGCCTTCACCGACTAAGTAACGATTAATTTGCTCAAGCAGAGATTCTAATTCGTTAGTAAAAGTGCGTTCAAATTCTTCGTAAGCAAGCAGTTTAACTTTTGATTCAAGCTTTAAAACACCTAATGCTCGCCGTAAAGCGTCGCAAAACTGAATAGGTGCGACGGGATTGTTGCTGTCATTGACGGGCTGTTGGTTAATCAGTTCGGAGAAGCGTTTTTGTATTGACCACAGTATTTCTACGTATTTTGTGTCTGCGCGTCGGGCCGCAGAGCTGATGGCAATTTCTTCTTCTAGCGCTTCATTTTCAACCAACGACAAATTGGTTTTTTCATTGATATTGGCGTGAGTATCGAGATTACCGGATTTAAATTTAACAAAGGACTCGCCAATATAACCGATAAGGTGACGTTTAAGTTCTTCGATGTTGTGTCTTAGATGACGCTGAACATCGTAAAAGTAGCGTTGCTCTGCGTTGGTGCTTGCGTTGCGTATTGCTTGAGCAATACGTTCGTCTAGAGCGTTATAAAAGGGTCTAAATTGATCTTCGGTAAAGTCACAGGTGATTTTTTGGCAGGACTTTAAGCGCGCGACGAGTTGTTTTTCAGCATTGCTTAGCTGAGCAGCGGTCTGATTGGTTTGGGATAACGGATTACTACTATTCATATCGTCGTTGGGCACTTTGTTCGCCTTTATCAAACTATATTAGACCAGTATTGATGGACGGTTCGTACAAGAAATCTGTTTGTGGATATCTTCGAGCATTACACGACGGATTTTAACGTTAGCAGACCTGACTTTGACTTTTACGAAGCCTAACTCTGTCTGTGCTCACTTTGTCGTGTAATTTCACGGCAATCTTAGAATGCTTTATCGAGCATCTATGCTTAAGTATTGTCGGTGAATTACGAAAAGTTATCAGTAAAATTTTATTTTACGGTGCCCACAATTTCTATTACGCGCGACTACATCAAGTACGGTTTTGTGACGTCTACCCAATTAAAGCATGAGTAGTACCAAAAGTGGTTAGGTGTATCGGTTAAGTCACTTCTGATTTGTTTAGATATTACGCTAAATATAAGCAAATACTAAGATTATGTCTCTTCCGCTGCGTTTAAATCTGGGTAAATTTGTGCAATTTTTGTTTGATGTCTGTTTGTGAGGGCCTTACATATCGTAGTCCTTGTCGAGCGAAATTTCTGGCCAGATCGTAATTGCCCATGACCCAGTGCGCTTCACTAAGAATTAGGTAGAAGCGAGCATCTGAGCGATCTAATCTTAGACTTTGCTCTGCTATCTCAATGGCTTTTTCAGGCTTGCCTTGGTCAAGAGCCTGATTAGCTTGGTATAATTTACTGTTTAATAAGGCGAGTTGTTGAGAGGGTGCCTGTGTTGGTGCTGGCGCTTTGTTAGTGGGCGCCGAGCTCGAATTCTCTTGGGTTTGGCCGGGAATAACCGGCGCTGTGGCGGTCGGCTGAGTGGCTACACAACCCGTTAATACGCAACTGAGTGTGACCGCAATAAGCTCGCGTTTACCAACTTTACGGTAAGCCAATGATTTTAATAATTCGTACGGCATGTTTCTTAGTCTATTTAAAATAAAGTTTCTGAGTAAATCACCGTTGAATTAATCAGAAATGTTTAACGGTGTAACCCGCGCTGGCAAGCGATAAGTCCATGATGATGTAGTTTGTACCTTGAATTTGTGCGAAACGGATAGTCAAACCGCCAATTTGTTACACAGTTTTTACCTTCGCCTAAATGTATTCGCTAACACATCGTTAAGATAAGTATTTGCTGAACGGCTCAATAACTACTGGCCTCCCAGAATTCTCCGCCACCAGGGTTTTACGGGCGTTTGAATGTATTCACACCTCGCCTTTTGAGAAGGCTCTGTCCCATCAATAAATGGTAATGATAAAGCTTGCTTGCAGTTTGGGCCGCTTATTAACCCGGTTTGTGCATCGACCCATTGAAAGTCAATTCGGGCCGGTTTGAGCTTTTCAATTCCTCTGGTGGGCACCTGGCGAAAAACATCTTTCCAAATATTCAAGGCACCGGTTGAACCTGTTAAAGGCAAGGGTTGGTTATCGTCAGCGCCCACCCAAACAACACCTAAAAGATCGCCGCTGTAACCGGCGAACCAGCTGTCGCGTTGATCGTTGGTGGTACCGGTTTTGCCGGCAACCGCAAGAGATTCTGGCAGCGTGTTGTAAATGGATTTTCCGGTACCCTGATGGGCATTAATTTGCAGGGCGAAATCCAGCAGGTATGCATTTTCGCTGGCAACCACTTCTTTGCTTTCTAAACCAAATCGTTGCAAACGTTTACCATCGGGCGTGTAAATGCTGCGAATAGCTCGTAGCGGCGTATAGATGCCGTCGTTAGCAATGGTGTGATAAAAGTTGCTCATTTGATAAGTGGTCAGATCCAGTGAGCCAAGAATTAATGCAGGAACCTGAGGGATTTCTGCATCGATTCCCAAACGCTTAACGGTTGAGCTGATTCGATCAACGCCTAAATCCATTCCCAGCCGCGCTGCCGATTGGTTGTACGAATTTGCCAGTGCAGAAAAGAGCGGCACCTGTCCATGACTTTGATGATCGAAGTTTTGCGGCTGCCACGTTTTGTTTTGCTCGACGACAATGTTGACCGGGGAATCGTCCAGCGGTGTAGCCAATGTGTATCGACGGCTTTCTAACGCCGTTAAATACACCGCTGGTTTTATTAAAGAGCCTATGGGTCGCTTGGCATTTAAAGCTCGATTAAAACCGTCGAAGGTGGTGTTTCTGTCACCAACAACCGCTAAGATTTCGCCACTGCCAACGGCGGTAAACACCGCTGAGCTTTGCAAGGTATTGCGTGTTATGGAATAACCGCGCTCCAAATCTGAAAGCTTTTGCTGAATGGTTTTTTCGACACTTCTTTGCAAGCTGGGAGCGAGAGTTGTGTAGATCTGCAAGCCTTCTGATTGCAAATCTTCGAGTTGATAATCTCGTAATAATTGCTCTTTGACGACATCGATAAAGCTTGGGAAGGCGTGTTGATTTTGTTCGGCAGGCGCCAATGCAATTTTCTTTGCCGCTAATTGTTCAGCCTGACTTTTCTCGATTAAGCCGTTGTCAGCCATGACGGTCAAAACCGTATCGCGGCGATTTTTGGCTCTTTCGGGGTGTCGCTTCGGATTGTAATAAGAGGCACCTTTGACCATGCCCACTAACAAGGCAATCTCTTCGGTATTTAACTGATCAACGGATTTATTGAAGTAAAACTTAGAGGCCAGTGCAAAACCGTGAATGGCTCGTCGTCCTGCTTGGCCTAAATACACTTCATTGATATAGGTTTCTAATATCTCGGCTTTTGAATAGTGTAATTCGAGAGAAATGGTCATGGCTGCTTCGAGCAATTTGCGTGTTAAAGAGCGCTCATTGCTTAAATACAGGTTTTTAACCAGCTGCTGAGTAATGGTGCTACCACCTTGTACCAGCTGACCCGCTTGTAGGTTCGCCAGTATGGCTCGGGCAATGGATTTTAGAGATATACCGTGGTGGCTTACGAAGTTTTTATCTTCGACCGCAATTAATGCTTCGCCCAACAGCGGTGGTATTTCTTGAAGGCGCACCAAAATACGATCTTCTCCGGTGGCCGGGTAAATTGCACCAATCTCCATAGGACTAAATAGCACGACGTCAGTAAGAGGTTTGCCGTTACTGGTAACGCGTTCGATGCGATTGTTTGCAAATTCGACGCGTATTTTTTGTGCTTCGAAGCGTTGTTCGTTGACTTTGCGGGCCGGTAAATAAATTTCAGCAGCACTGCTGCCAAAAGCGGCTTGTTGTGGACTGGCAGGGTTAGCTACAAATCGATAGGACAAACCGGAAAGCTCGTCTTTCAACATTTCTATGGTGAGATTGGCGCCGGGATAAATTTCCAGTGGGCGGGCATAAACTCGGGCGGCCAGAGCCCATTTTCTGCCATCAAATTTTTGCGTTACCGTGTAGTCGATAATGGCAAAACCAATCAGCGATACGGTAATAAAAATAAATGTGCAGTAGAGAAAAAAACGAAATAATTTTTGTTTAAAACTGCGTTTGGTTTTCTTACTTCGGGATTTGGCGGGTGATTTCTTACGTGCTGCTTTAGTCATACTGGGCGAGTTTATAGATCAAACCGATTAATTGCATCCCGCGTTTGATCTGAGCGCTCAGTGAGAGTTCTAGAACAGACATGGATAAGGTTTTTGGTGTGTTGTTTAGTGTAAGCTAAACTTTCCCAATCAATACCGCAACAGAGACGAAAAATACGTGGAAAAGTACGATATTTACGCAATTGGCAATGCACTTGTCGATACCGAAATTGAAGTGACGGATGCTGATCTAGCGAAATTTGGCGTTGAAAAAGGCTTTATGACCTTGGTTGATGAGACACGTCAGCAAGAATTACTGGCGCATCTTGAAGGCCATTTAGTTGCTTCGAAACGAGCCAGCGGTGGTTCGGCATGCAATACCGTGATTGCTGCGAGTTATTTTGGCGCGAAGACCTTTTACAGCTGTAAATTGGCCGACGACGATGATGGTCGTTTTTATTTGAACGATTTGCAAAGTGCTCAAGTGGATTATCTTCCAAAATTTGCCGAACACCACGGGATTAGCGGCAAATGTTTGGTGCTGATTACTCCCGATGCGGAGCGATCCATGAATACCTTTTTAGGGATCAGCGAAACCGTTGGCGTGGATCAGTTGCACCTATCTGCGGCCGCCAACAGTAAATACATTTACATTGAAGGTTATCTATCGTCATCACCAACTGCGCGCGAGGCGGTTTTAAAGCTTCGTGAGCATGCATCACAAAACGGCGTTAAAACCGCATTAACCTTTTCTGATCCGGCCATGGTGGCTTATTTTAAAGAACCTTTGTTGGAGATGATCGGTGAGGGTGTTGATCTATTGTTCTGCAATGAGGCTGAGGCGATGGATTTTACCGGAGCTTCAACACTGGACGATGCGGTTGAGGCGTTGAAAAAGTACACAAAATCTTTCGCGCTAACGCGGGGCTCAAAAGGTGCATTGCTATTTGACGGCGAACAACTGATTCAAGTCGAACCACACAGGGTTGAACCAATTGATACCAATGGTGCTGGAGATCTGTTCGCTGGTGCTTTTATGTACGCAATTACTCAAGGACACAGTTTTGCCGATGCCGGTCGATTAGCAAGTTTGGCGTCTGCGACCTTGGTTTGTCAGTTTGGGCCTCGCTTAAGAGCCGACCAATACACTTCTCTATTAGAACAAACACTGGTTCCACTCTAAAAATTGGATCAAGTAGGCGGGTTTTTCACGAAAATGAGAGCCGCCTGCGTCATAAAAATCGACAAATGTGGCGCGTTAATTCAACTAATATCCCGAATTCGTACATAAATCTGCCCGTTTATCAAAAGCAAGCAAATTAAGCGTATTTTTACTTGCCTTTTAATGGTCTTTCAGTAGGATGATAGTGCTTAAATTTCGGTAGTATCTTGTCACTTGTTATACCGCTCCACGTTACACCTGCTTCTTGCCTTTGGCATCAAACCAGCAGTGCCACGTCCTGTATGCAAAGCAACAAACCGTATTTAACACACACTTTGCCCATATGGCCCAAATTTACACAATCACAGGATTATCTTTATGGCTAAAACTATCGGTACTGTTAAATGGTTTAATGAAACCAAAGGTTTTGGATTCATCTCTCAAGAATCAGGTCCAGACGTTTTCGTTCACTTCAGCGCCATCGTTGGTGACGGTTTCAAATCATTGGCAGAAGGTCAAAAAGTTGAAATGACCGTTACTGACGGCAAAAAAGGTCCACAAGCTGAAGAAGTTGTAGCGATCTAAATTGCGCTTGTGATGGTTCGTAAGAGCCATCACAAACCCTCCCATTTATTTATCCCTTTCTCGACGTTCATCCTCCTGTTTGCTCGTAGCTTTGCTGTTTTTCAGCACAAGCGATTGTTCTTGATGTTTTGCATTGATTGAGTTTTGTTTTCGGTTTGTGTTCTTTAATTTGGTGATTTCGAACCACGCTGAATAACAATATGAAAATTTGGTTGATGGCCAGCGGTATGTTTTCAATTCGAAGATACTTATACCGTTCACGACTAAAACTAATGATTTTTAAATTAATGCGTCATTAACAATTTATATTTTTAAATTACAGCTATTTTTATTTGATAAACGAATATTTTTTTACTTACTCAGACTCATTAATTATAAAAATAAATATCGCCTCTTTTTTTTAGCCGTTGCTGTGATTTCCCTGTGCAAAAGATGATTTTTTAGCAAGTTTCCTTCAGAATGACTTTGTCTCATTCGTTAATATCTTAAAGGTCGATCGCAACGTTCGGTGTAGGGTTAGCTCTTAGCGATCTCTGTTAAATCTTGGGGGAAACATGATACGAGCAGTCTTTAACCGTAAGGGTGGTGTAGGTAAGTCGACAATTACGTGCAATCTCGCCGCGGTTGCCGCTCAACAAGGTAAAAAAGCGCTTGTGGTTGATATTGATCCCCAGGCGAACAGCACTCACTATTTAGGCCACGATGGCAATGACAATATTGTTGGCATTGGTGAGTTTTTTGATTCGCAAATTAATTACAGTTTTCGTGATTTAACCGCCGATGATTTTGTTCGGAAAACCAAGTTCGATAATTTATATTTAATTTCCGCCAATTCTGATCTTATCGATCTAGAGTCAAAACTCGTTTCCCGTCATAAAATTTACAAGTTGCGCAGTTTCTTAAAAGAGTTATCGAAAATTTACGATGAAATTTATATCGATACTCCGCCGGTATTAAATTTTTATTCGCTATCGGCCCTCATTGCCTGTGATAAATGCATTATTCCTTTCGATTGCGACGTATTCAGCCGTAAAGCCTTGTACGAGCTTTTGGAGAACATTAAAGAAGTTCGTGAAGATCACAACGATGAGTTAGAAATTGAAGGCATTGTTATCAATCAGTTTAATGCTCAGGCACGTCTTCCAGCAGAAGCGGTTGCTGAGTTAGAGGCAGAAGGTCTTCCCGTATTAAAACCTTTTTTGTCCAGCTCAATTAAAATTCGAGAGTCGCACCGCGAGCACAAGCCTGTGGTTTTCATGAGTGCGAAACACAAGGTTGCTCAGGAGTTTACCGAATTGTATTTGCGTATTTCGGGTTTGTGGCAAGAGCCCGAAGAAGTCTCGAAAAGTGCTGATTCTCAAAAATCGGATTCGTCAGAGTCATTATCTGAAGCGGATACCGAAGAAGTTGAAAAACAAGAAGTGGTTTAAGCGAAGTTCTGAATCAACTCAAGCTTCCAGCGAATCAAGTGCGTTTGGTCAGTTTCAAAAATTGTAAGTGACTAAAATTGTAAGTGACTAAAATTGTAAGTGACTAAAATTGTAGAAAGTTGGCAATCGTATTTTCAATGTCTACTTGTTGATTAAATCTCGTGTGAGTTAATCAGCGGTTCCTAAAACCTAAATAGAGTATTGAATGCAGATTTATAAATATGGCTCAGGCTATCTAGATCTTAGACTTTGTGAATCTGAGATTGAGTCGATAAGGTCTGAGCCATTGATCATTCGCTTTAAGGCACGATTACCGAGTTCGGTATTTGAACTTAGTCGAGATAACTACAGCAGTAATCGGTAACGGTTTTGATGTTTAGCTTGAAGCTGGAATTAGCAGGAACTTCGAAAGACTCTCCACCGGTAACGGTTTTCCAATCTTCGCCGGGTAATTGAATCTCCAAATCACCGGCAAGAATTTCCATCAACTCTTTGGCATCGGTGCCAAACTCGTATTCACCCGGAAGCATAATTCCTAGCGTTTTTTTGCTGCCATCGGCAAAGAGAACGGTTCTACTAGTGACCTTACCATCAAAATAAATATTCGCTTTTTTAGTGATGGTGACATCGGTAAATTGTGGCATAGCTTTTTATTTCCAATTGATGTTTAACAGAGTTTCGGTGAAAAGTACTTTTCTAGCTTATGGCTTTTCGACTCGATAAATTAATTTGCTTCTCGCAATAATTTAGCCGCAAGTGGCGCAAAGTAGGTAAGAATTCCATCGGCGCCGGCGCGTTTAAAACCCAGCAAAGATTCCATTACGGTTGCTTCTAGGTTGAGCCAACCATTTTGTGCCGCCGCACAAATCATCGCGTACTCGCCGCTTACTTGATAAGCGTAGGTGGGTACTTCCAATTCGCTTTTCACACGTCGCACGATATCCAAATAAGGCATGCCGGGCTTGACCATAAACATGTCTGCGCCTTCTTGAATGTCTAAGGCAACCTCGTGCAAGGCTTCGTTGCTGTTGGCGGGGTCCATTTGATAGGTGTACTTGTTACCGCCTTTCAAATTGTCAGCAGAGCCTACCGCGTCGCGAAATGGGCCGTAGTAGGCCGAAGCGTACTTGGCAGAGTAAGCCATGATTAAGGTGTTTACGTGACCGTTAGCTTCTAAGGTTTCGCGAATCGCGCCAATTCGACCGTCCATCATGTCAGACGGTGCAACCACATCGGCACCGGCTTCGGCATGAGAAAGCGCTTGTTTTACCAAGATCTCTTTGGTGATGTCGTTAAGCACGTAGCCGTTGTCATCAATGATGCCGTCTTGGCCGTGTGTTGTGAATGGGTCCAATGCCACATCGGTCATGACGCCCAATTCTGGAAAATTCTGCTTCAGTAATCGAACCGCTCTTTGGGCAAGTCCGTCGGGGTTGTAGGCCTCTTCGGCCATCAGTGACTTAGCTTCCGGCGGCGTTACCGGAAAAATAGCCACCATCGGAATGCCTAGCTCCACCCATTGTGCTGCTTCAACCAGTAATAAGTCCAAACTCAATCGCTCGACGCCCGGCATAGACGGGACGGCTTCGCGGTTGTTCTCGCCTTCGGTGACAAAGATCGGGTAGATCAGGTCGTCGACGGACAGTTGGTTTTCCCGAGCCAAGCGGCGGGAAAAGTCTTGCGCACGCAGGCGTCTCATTCGGGTGGAAGGAAAAGAACGCATAAAATCTCACTCGGTTATTGCACAGCTCAAAAAACGGCTCGGAGTTTAACAAGGTTATTAACGAATTCGATAGTTAAGAAAGCACATTATCCGTGGAACATGCTGACTAATAATCCGTTTTTTAAAGTATTTTGTTATTTTCACGATGCAATCAATGATAAAGGTGAATAATGTTGCAGTTTTGTCAAAGAATTGTGACTAACCCACAGAAACTCTGAATAGTGTTGAAGATAAGCTGTGGATAATTACTTCTAAAAGTCACAAAACCTCGCTTTAAGGGTTCTGGTTGGTTTTTGATCAATGAAATTTTAGGTAATTTTAGGCGACTTTTTATTACACAATTTTCAAAATTTTTATTTTTTATCCTGCCAAAACCTAATATGAACGATTGTTATATTTTCGGCGAGCTGAATTGGGTACGCATGAAAGTACCGAATTTATAAGACTTTTTTGAATTAGTCAGGGTGTTGAGCGTAGATTCCTCGTGGAACACTGAGACTGAGTAATTATTTCGATATCAGTTATTTCTTATTTTAAGATTAGCGTCACGTATTTATTAAAAAATATTTTTTTCTGATCAGATTGTTTTCTTTTCGATCCATCAAGGGTGAGTTGCTTGTGAATAACTTTGGGGATAAGGGTTTTTATAATCAACACTTATTTCGTTGTTTTCGTGTTTCTAGCTACTCGAAATAACGAGTTATGACATATTTTTGTCATATTGAACGATCGTAACGACAATATTTCGCCAGTTGTAATAATACTGTCTTGTACTAGCCATCGATTGGTTAAATTTATTGCAATAAGCTTTCGAAAATTAAAAAGAGAAAAACTACAAAAGACGGGTGTTCACCAACATGTTTTGTTGTTGGAATAAAATTTAGCAAGCACGAAGCTTCGAAGAGGGCTGAACATGTCTAACCGAAGTGAGTCATGTTCAGTTTAATAGGTCGCAGACGGAATTCGATGGTGGGTTTATGCGATTTATTAGCGTTACTTAAAAATAACGTTACATGAAAAGTTCGGCGAGACGCTCACCGGGATTCTCAGCCCGCATTAATGATTCACCCACCAAAAACGAGTGCACATTATGACCGCGCATGGCGGCGATATCATCGGTGGTGTGGATACCGCTTTCGGTGACGATGATTCGATCTTCTGGAATCAGGGGTAACAGATCGAACGTTGTATCTAAGGTCACCTCAAAGTTGTGCAGGTTGCGATTGTTGATACCGATCAGACGAGTATTCAACTGAAGCGCTGTTTCCAGTTCTTGGCGGTCGTGAACTTCCACTAACACATCAAGACCAATCTCAACGGCGAGATCGTGCAATTCTTTGAGTTTTTCAAAGCTCAAGCAGGCAACAATCAATAGAATGCAGTCAGCACCTATCGCTCGTGATTCAAAAATTTGGTAGGGATCAACCATAAAGTCTTTGCGAATCACTGGCAGCGGTACAGTCGCACGTACTTCTTGTAAATACGCATCACTGCCCTGGAAAAAGTCCACATCGGTCAGCACAGACAAACAGGCTGCGCCACCTTGGTAATAGCTTTCGGCGATGGCTTTAGGGTCGAAATTTTCGCGAATAATGCCCTTACTGGGCGAGGCTTTTTTAATTTCGGCAATAACGGCGGCTTGATTGTTGGCCAGTTTATTTTCAATGGCGTTAACAAAGCCTCGCGCTGGAGTCTGTTGTTGAATACGTTGCTTGAGTGTTTCAAGACAAGTAACGTCACGTCGAGCGGCTACTTCTTCGAATTTACGTTCGACGATGGTTTTTAAGATCGTTGGCGTGTTCATTGTATTTGCGCTTATGAGTTCGTTATCGTGTTTATCGATTGGCAGAGGATGCCACCAGCAGATTGCCGGTGGCAGTTTATATCGATGCCAAAATCGATTGTTATGCGCTAAACACTTGGGTAAAAGCGACTAGCTCGTTTAACTTTTCTAAAGCTAAACCACTACCTAGGGCATCATTGGCCATGGTAACCCCGTCTTTTAGGGTGTCTGCGATTCCGCTTGCATAAATAGCGGCGCCTGCATTCAAAGCTATGATGTCGAGTGCCTTTTGGGCAATTGCTGTTTTCTCATTTTTCAGTGCACTTTTAATGATAGCAAGTGACTGATCGGCACTGTCTACGGCAAGACCATCAAGGCTTTGGGTGGCAATGCCGAAATCTTCTGGCTGAATCTGATAAGTAGTTACTTGGCCTTTGTTCAGTTCTGCCACAAAAGTAGGTGCGCCAATGGATATCTCATCCAAACCATCGAGTGCATGGACGACCAATACACGCTCACTGCCCAAGCGCTGTAAGACGTGCGCGAGAGGTTCGCACAGGTCTTTATTGAAGACACCGATCACCTGGCGAGTAACTTTTGCCGGGTTGGTTAAAGGGCCAAGCATATTAAAAATGGTGCGCAGGCCGAGCTCTTTGCGTGGGCCAATGGCGTGTTTCATTGCGCTGTGATGAGCAGGAGCAAACATAAAGCCAACCCCAAGCTCGTCCACACATCGAGCGACCTGTTCTGGTGTTAAATTAAGGTTAACTCCTGCTGCTTCTAATAGATCGGCACTGCCGGTGCTGCTTGAAACCGAGCGATTGCCGTGTTTGGCAACGCGTCCACCGGCGGCAGCAACTACAAAGGCTGAAGCTGTAGAAACATTAAATAAGTCAGCGCCGTCGCCACCGGTGCCGCAGGTATCTACGAGGTTTTCTTGGTTTAATTCAACGCCGGTTGCCAGTTCACGCATAACCGTGGCGGCACCAGTAATCTCGTCGATGCTTTCGCCTTTTAAGCGCAGAGCAACTAGAAATCCGCCAATCTGCGCATCGGTGGCGCCGCCGGTCATAATTTGGTGCATTACCTCGGTCATGTCGGTAACGCTTAGATCATTTCCCGCAACAACATCTTGAAGGGCTTGTTTTATATCGGTCATAGTGTGTCTTCCCAAACGGGAACCCGTTGTCAGTTACAACTTATTGATCGAGGAAGTTCTTCAGTAGTGCGTGGCCGTGCTCTGACAAAATCGATTCTGGGTGGAATTGCACGCCTTCAACCGCTAATTCTTTATGGCGTACACCCATGATCTCTTCGATGTCGCCATCGTCGGTTTGCGTCCATGCCGTCATCTCTAGGCAATCTGGCAGCGATTCTTTATCCAGCACCAGCGAGTGATAGCGAGTAGCGCGATAGGGCGACGGTAAACCTCGGAAAACACCGGTTGAGGTGTGATGAATCATCGAGGTCTTGCCGTGCATGATTTGCCCCGCGCGAACAATTTTACCGCCGTAGGCTTGGCCAATACTTTGATGTCCCAAGCAAACCCCTAAAATAGGGATTTTTCCGGCCAGCGATTTGATCACTTCAATGGAAACGCCAGCTTCGTCGGGATTGCCCGGGCCCGGAGAAATAACAATTTTCTCGGGGTTCAGTTCAATAATTTGTTCGAGCGTTAATTCATCGTTGCGAATCACTTTAACATCGGCATCAAGTTCGGCCAGATATTGCACAACGTTGTAGGTGAAAGAATCGTAGTTATCGATCATTAAAATCATTGGAGTGCTCCTAGTCCTATAAAACCATGTCTACCGCACGAAACATCGCGCGCGCTTTGTTCATGGTTTCTTTCCACTCCAATTCAGGTACCGAATCGGCAACAACGCCTGCACCTGCTTGCAGATATAGAGTTTGGTTTTTAATCACGGCCGTGCGAATGGCAATGGCGGTATCCATATTGCCGCTCCAGCCGATATAACCCACCGCGCCACCGTAGATGCCGCGTTTTTCATTTTCTAGATCGTCAATGATTTCCATGGCGCGAATTTTCGGTGCGCCACTGAGCGTACCGGCAGGCAAGCTCGCTTTAAGCACATCCATGGCGGTGAGTCCATCGCGAACTTGGCCGGTGACGTTTGAGGTAATGTGCATCACGTGGGAATAACGTTCTACGACCATCTTATCGGTCAGCTCAACGGTGCCTTTTTTCGCTACGCGGCCAACATCGTTGCGACCCAAATCGATCAACATTAAATGCTCGGCAATTTCTTTCGGATCGGCGAGCATTTCTTGCTCAAGAGCCAGATCTTCTTCTTCGGTTTTACCGCGTCGGCGTGTTCCTGCGATGGGTCGCACGGTTACTTCACCGTTTTCGAGTCGCGCTAAAATTTCTGGGCTGGAACCCACAACCTGATGATCGCCCAAATCTAAAAAGTACAGATACGGCGACGGGTTGAGATTGCGTAAGGCGCGGTACAGGTTAATAGGCGATGCCGAAAAGGGAATCGAAAGACGTTGCGACAGAACCACCTGCATGGTGTTGCCGTCAAGAACGTGATCTTTAATAGCACCAATGGCCTTGGCGAAATTTTCTTCACCAAAGCTTGAGGTAAAATCGGCTTCTCGTTTGGCTTCGCTGGTGAGCTTGATGGTTTTACCGGTTTCGGTCACGGGTTCAGAAAGCTTAGCTTCGAGTTCATCAAGACGTCGATTGGCCAACTCTAGAGCATTAGCCTTATCAGCATGAGCGTGGGTAATAAAAATAAGCTTACCGGCAAGGTTATCGAAAACGAGCACGTCTTCTGAAACCATCAGCAAAATATCTGGTGTACCAATAACGTCTTTATTGACGCTGTCTTTGAGCTTCGGCTCAACGTAGCGCACGCAATCGTAACCAAAATAGCCAACCAATCCG
Organism: Sessilibacter sp. MAH3; assembly: GCF_054658275.1. Classification (NCBI taxonomy): domain Bacteria; kingdom Pseudomonadati; phylum Pseudomonadota; class Gammaproteobacteria; order Cellvibrionales; family Cellvibrionaceae; genus Sessilibacter; species Sessilibacter sp. MAH3. Next base: position 33,500 of record NZ_BAAGIE010000003.1, read on the forward strand.
CCGTTAAAGACCGGCAAACCCTCAATGGGTGCGACCTTAAAGCGTTGGCGAAAGCTTTCGACAAACGCTAATGGATCGGGAAGCGTGATGGTTTCGGTAAGTTTGCCGTGTTCTTCGACGGTAACTCGATCACCAAAGGCTTTTAAAACCGTGGTACTGGGCAAGCCGATAATGGAATATCGCCCCCATTTCTCGCCACCTTGTACAGACTCTAGCAGGTAAGAATATTTACCCTGGGCGAGTTTTAGGTAGCAAGAAACCGGTGTTTCTAAGTCAGCGAGGATTTCGCGACAAACCGGAATACGGTTGTAGCCTTGGTTGACGTAGTTTTGAAATAATTCGGGCGTCATGATGGTATCTCTTCACGCACTTCGCGCTTTATTTTTGGGTTTATTCGATACGAGATGAAAACGGCGGACATGAAATGACCGCGATCTGGCTTTAGTGACGCCATCGCCATGAAGAGGCAAACGAATAACCATTGATTGCGATGGTTGTTGCTTGCGTATTGATTTGGTTGAGCTGTTTAAGCATTAAACGCGACCAAAAAACCTGAGATGATTGAAAAATTGAGGCTAGTTTAGCCAGCTAAAGGCTGGTCGTCTAGCCACTCGTAATGGTGTTTGTGATTTAGCCTTCCCGCAGCCGACACAGCTCGGACAAATTGCCACCAATCCACAGGTGAGGATAAACACTCAAGTCTTCGCCGCGATTATAACCGTAGGTCAAAGCAAGACTTTGCACCAAGGCAGCCTCGGCGGCGAGCAAATCGTTGTTGGAATCACCCACCATCAATGCATCCTTGGCTTCAACTCGAAAGAATTCCATTGTGTGTAAGAGTGGTAACGGTTTGGGCTTCTTCTCGGCAAGGCATTCACCTCCCAGAGACATTTCAAAAAAGTCTTCGAGCTGTTGGCTTTTTAAAATGGCGGGCACAAAGTCGATGGGCTTGTTGGTGACCACGGCCATTCGCACATTATTCGCTTTAAGAAACGCTAGGAATTCTAAAACGCCCGGAAAAAGGCTTAGACCTTGCTCGCTGGTGTGCGCATAGTGTTTGCGAAAGCCTTCTATGCCTTTATCCAAATTGGTCGCAACATCGATACCCGCATCCGCTAGGGCGCGCTCGACTAACAACTTTTGGCCGTTGCCAACCCAGCTGCGCACCTTTTCTTCGCCGACGGGTTGCCCTTCAAAATCGATCAGCATTTTATCCACAGCGGCGGCAATACCGGGAACGCTATCGACCAGGGTGCCATCGAGATCGAACATCACGAGCTTTGGCAGGCCGCCAAACAATTCGTGCAACAACGTAAGGTTAGCTGTGGTCGCGCCCATGCGATAAAGCTCCTGAAAATGTAATGTAAAAATTAATAAGCTCTGATGAGTTAAGAGCTTTCTGAATTACGCGGATTTACCACCAACCAGTGCCAGCTCGGCACGCATGGCATCAATGGCGCCTTTGTAGTTGGGTTTGCTGAAAATCGCAGAACCGGCAACGAAGGTATCGGCACCGGCTTCGGCGATTGCACGAATGTTGTCGGCAGTGACGCCACCGTCGATTTCTAGGCGAATGGCTTGGCCGGTTGCATCAATGGCGGCGCGCGCTTCACGCAATTTATCCAAGGTGTAAGGAATGAATTTTTGTCCACCAAAACCTGGGTTTACCGACATCAACAACAACATATCGAGCTGGGGTAACACGGTTTTAATGCTGCTCACTTCGGTAGCCGGATTTAAAACCAAACCCGCCTTACAACCGGCCGCTTTAATCAATTGAATTGAGCGATCGACATGGCGAGACGCTTCTGGGTGGAAGGTGATGTAGGTTGCACCTGCGTCGGCAAATTGACCGATAAGATCATCAACCGGCTCAACCATTAAATGCACATCAATGGGCGCTTCAATGCCGTAATTTCTCAGTGCCTTAGCGACCATAGGGCCGACGGTTAAATTAGGCACGTAGTGATTGTCCATAACATCAAAGTGAACGATGTCGGCGCCGGAGGCCAGAACGGATTCGACTTCTTGGCCGAGTCTTGCGAAATCAGCGGCTAAAATAGAAGGAGCGATTTTGAAATCTTGCATGTGAGCTTACCCGGTGGTGAATCCTTCCATGGTTTTGTGGACATTGAATACTGGTTTACGAATGCCTCAACACGGCGACATATCGAGTGCGCGTGTCGAAAGCGGCGCTATTGTACTGAAAAAAGCCTCAATCACCCAATTTAGGCCATTTTTTTCGAAACTCCTTCGAATATCTCTACTTTTAATCATCGAGTTGCTTATGTGTTCGAGTGTTTCTGCGCAGGAAGCCGAACCTGATGCCGAAGATAGCAGCTCGCAACCCCATGTGACGATTGAACGTGTCGCTACCGATTTTAGAAACCGGTACCTGCGCGAAATGCAGTTGGTCGCCGAGCAGTTACCCTTAGCTGAAATTCACTGGTTAAACGCCGAAGGCTTAGAGTTTCTGTCGGCGCTGGAGGTCGCAGAATCATCGGCCATCAAAGGCAATGTCATTATTGTTCCCAGCCAGTCCCAACATGCGGTTTGGCCAACTACAGTTAAACCTTTACAGACGCGATTGGCCTCGGGTGGCTGGTCGGTGATTACCATCACGCCAATTCGCTTGCCGCCGTTGATGTATCCGAGGAGTGCGCAGGATGCTATGGCCGATGATGGTAACGAAATGGAAGAATCCATGGCCGATAAGCCGATGATGGCCGAAAAACCTATAGCAGAAGACGATAAAGCCATGATGATAAAGGACGATAAAGCCATTGAATCTTTGGATCTCTCCAATGTGTTGGACGCGCAATTGGATGCGGCCTTAGAGCTTATCCAACAAACAAATCCCGCGAAGGTAGTATTGGTGGGAATTGGTGATGGTGCGGTTTGGGCGACTCGCTACGCACAAAAGCTGATCGAACGTAATAGAACTCAAAATCCTGTATTAGCGCTGGTATTAATTGATGCCGAAAACAGCGTTGTTCGTATGCATAAGTCCGGCGACATGATGATCGATAAGAGCCGCATGTTGGATAAATCAGACGCCACGGACGCCGCTATGATGGAAAACGCAATGGTGGATAAACCTGAAATGACGGATAAATCTGGAATGATGGCTGGCGATAACGCTCGAAAGGTTGCACTGTTTGAGCGGGTTGAGAAGGCCGATCTGGTGACTGCTTTGAATGCCCCCGCGCCGGTGTTGGATATTTATCATCGCAGCGGCACCGCGAATATTGCAGCAAAACTCAGAAAAACTACCGCAATACGTAACGGCTATGAGCGCTATGTGCAGCAGGCGTTACCCGATGCACCGGAAAACCCGGAGTTTCTCGCCAATCGAGTGCTGGGTTTTATCAATCGCACGGTTCAATAGTTCGAAACCTATTTACTGAGCAGATCGCGAAGTGCTTCAAGACGTTCCGGCGTTCCTATGTCGAGCCAAAGCCCGCTATGAATCGAGGCGCCTAATTTCCCCAAAGCAATAGCGGCGTCGAAAACTTCTTTTAACGGATAGGCTTCGCGGCGGTGCTGATAGCGGGTAATCAGTTTTGGATCAATCAGCGCGACACCGCTGTAGGTGAAGGTCTGCTTGGTTTTACTCGGTAAAATTTGTCCCGATTCGGAAACGGAAAAGTCGCCATTCGGGTTGTGCTCTGGATTATTCACCAGCAGCAAGCACGCAAGGTTGGTGTGCAAAGGTAACCGACTAAATTGCGCGAGATCGACATCGGTCCAAATGTCGCCGTTGACCAACAAAAATGGTTCATCTCCTAATTGCGCCAGAGCTTTATCGATACCTCCGGCGGTTTCCAGCGGTTCTTCTTCGATGGAATAACTAATGGTTAAACCGCGATCACTACCATCACCGATCTTGTCGATAATTTGCTGGCCAAGGTAAGCAACATTAATAACAACCTCGGTAATGCCGGCTTGTTTTAGTCGCGTCAGTTGATGGCCAATGAGGCTGTCTTTGCCGACCTCCAACAAAGGCTTGGGAGTGTGTGCGGTTAACGGCAGCATACGCTTGCCAAAACCCGCCGCCAGTAGCATCGCTTTCACAGAAAAGTCCTAAGCAAAGAGGTTATGTCTAAAGTTGCCAAGGCTTGGCGCTGTCTGGGTTGTACCAAGGTTGCAGTTCAACGGCGGGTAAAACCACGTCACGCAGTAAATCGGCAAAAGAGGCTAATTCAGAATAGTGCTCGGCGGCGTCTAGGGTGTAGGCAAAGACGCGGGTTAAATCATTGAGATAATTAGATTTTGCGTCGCGTAAATTTAGGCGCGCAAAGATGCCCAACACTTTTATGTGACGTTGCAGGCCCATGAGGTCGAACCAGCGCATAAAGGTAGCTTCATCGACATCGGCCAGTAATCCGGCGTCGGTGGCGAGTTCACGATAATTCAATGCCCAGCGTTTTATCTGCTCCGGCTGCCAGCGCACGTAGCAATCTTTAAATAGGCTGACGAGATCGTAGGTAATTGGTCCCCAAACGGCGTCTTGAAAATCAATCACACCCAAAGGCAAGCCGTCGCGGACGATAAGGTTACGACTGTGGTAATCGCGATGCACCAAAACTTGAGGTTGAACAAGGGCGTTGTGGATCAGTGTGTCGAAGCTTTGTTTTAGTGTCTGCTTTTGCTCGTCGTTAAAAGACAAACCCAGTTGCTGTTCAATAAACCAAGTTTCAAACAGCGCCATTTCGGCTTTGAGCTTTTGTGGGCTGTAGGATTCGATGTCCAAATCGTAATCGCGATTCAGTTGCAGTGAGACCAGAGTCATGGCTGCTTCTGCGTAGAGCATTTGTGCGTTCAAAGCATCTTCGCTCAGTGCTGCCAGTAAAAGGTCGTCACCAAAATCCTCCAGCAGTAACCAACCCTTACTTTCTTTAATGGCGATCACTTGCGGTGCGCTAACACCGCTACCGTTTAAGCTTTCGGAAAGTTCATGAAACAGAGTGGTATTGACCGTAGTTGCGGGACAGGCGGCCGCGATTAGGGTGATTGGAGAATTGGGGAAGTTCACACGAAAGTAACGCCTAAAACCGGCGTCACCGGTAAGTGTTGATAAAAATGCATGGTTGATTTGCTCATTTGAGAGCGATGCAAACGACAAGTTTACCAGTTGTTGTTTAATCCAATGTTCGAATTCGGCGCCGGTTTCAGGTAAGGGTTCAGTCATTATTATGTGCTTACTTTAATATTGGGTAATCAGATCAATGTTTATTGAGCAACTTGGCTTGATATTCTGCTTTGATTTTTCAGTTTGAGTTCTTGGTGTCGGTTTCTGTCGAGGGTCTTTTCAACAATGAAATTAGTCAGCATCAAGTTGGTTGTCTATTTGTGATGCTGGAGTTTTATTGCCACCATGACTTCTTTGACCGGTGGCTTTCGCGTAGAATCTCGCATCCACTGTTAACCGAATCATGCTGCCCACACATGCTGTCAAGTTTACCAACCGGATTGTCTCGTCATCATCGCTCAAGTCATAAACCTGTTCGAGTATCAACGTTGATTGGTGCGCCGGTTTCTGTAGGCAAACAGCGTTTTGCTCGCAAGTCTTTGTCGAAATTAATCCAGACATTATCACTGGGTGCAAGTCTTTTCTCCTGCGTTATAGGCGCAAGCTCAAGCGTATACGCGCAATCTGGAAACGATAATGGCGGTGGCGAACTGCTAAATTCGCGCACCGATTTAAGTAACGTGGCGCCGCAATTTGTCGATTGGGTGCTGCGCGAAGACATGACGCAACAGCAAATAGACTCGCTATTGCGCACCGACGTATGTGCGGGCCATTACTTCGCACCAGAAGAATTGTTGCAAGCCACTGCTGATGACAATCCGCCGCTTGAAGCCATTGCTGATCGCACCGAGTTAATCAACGGTACTACTTATTTGCTAGAAGGTGGCGTGAAGGCGATTCAGGGGCGTCGCTCTATCGAAGCCGATCGTGTGGTAATTGATCAGACCACAGGTCAGGCAGAAGCCGAAGGTGGCGTGGTGTATCGCGAACCGGAACTTAGAATCATCGCCGACAAGGGCGAGATTAATAATCAAAATAATACGGCCGAATTTAATGAAGTTAATTTACTGCTGTATGCCAATCAAATGCGCGCCGATGCTGTGCGTTTGAAACGTCACGCCAACAACAGTCTGCATCTTAACGAAACCACCATTACCGCCTGTCCGCCGGGGCAAACGCCGGATTGGCAGATTGAATCAGAATCGGTGGATATTCGTGAAGGTCAGCTCTGGGGTGTTGCTAAAAATCCCGTGTTTAAATTCAAAGGCGTGCCGGTTTTTTATCTGCCGTTCATGACCTTTCCGACCAGCAACGAACGTCTGTCGGGCTTTTTATTTCCAACCGTGGGCTTCAGTGATAACGGCGGTTTAGACGTAAGTCTGCCGTATTATTTTAACCTGGCACCCAATTACGATTTGATTGTTAACCCACGTGTTATTAATGATCGCGGTCCTATTTTAGAGACGCAATTTCGTCATTTGTCTAAACAGTTTGAATCGGAATTGGACTTGGCCTATCTCGAAGATGATCCCGGTGTTGACGGTCGTGATACCGACTCATTGGTAGAGGCAGGTATCATTGAGCCGGGCGAAGACAACCCATTTATCAACCGCGATCGCTGGTTGGTTGGTTTGTATCAGAAAGGTGGCGCCTCCGCTGGTGCTCCGGTGAGCTGGTACAGCTCTATCGATTTCACTCGTGTTAGTGATCAGAACTATTTTCGCGACCTGAACAACACTGCCATTGATGTCAGTTCTGAAACGCACTTACTGCGCAACGGTACCGTCGGTTATCGCACTAATAATTGGAACTTTAAACTTGCTGCCACCAGTTACCAGACGCTGGTTTTTGATATTTTTGAACCCTACCAAGAACTGCCGCGCATCAACGTAGACGGTAATTACGAGTGGGGTGATTTCTCTCTCAATGCTAAACACGAGGTGGTTAGTTTTGAGCACAGCGATGAGTTCGATTTTAGAGACAGAAATATCATTGTGGGTGATCGTGCCCGTGCCGAATACGATTTCCTCTGGAGAAATCAGGCGCAATACGGCTTTTTCACACCGGGCGTTCATTTAAAACACACTCGCTTTGATCTCAACGGCGATAATCTTTCAGACGGTGTGGATACTTCCCAAGACTACACGGTATTGCAGGGCAGTTTAGATACCGGGTTGTTCTTCGAGCGCGAAGGCCGTTTGGCTGGCGAAGGTTATTTGCAAACTTTCGAGCCGAGACTGTTTTACTTTTACAGTGATTTCGCCGATCAAAGCGAATTGTTGCGACTTACCGACGATAACCAAAATGTTGATTTTGACTCGGCCGACTTGAGCTTCGATTACAACCAGTTATTTCGTACTTCTAGATTTTCCGGCGGCGATCGCATCGATGATGATCATCGCTTAAGCGTGGGTTTAACCACACGTTTTATCAACAACGACAGCGGTCAAGAAGTCTTTAGAGCGAGCGTCGGGCAGATTTTTTACTTCGAAGATCGACGTGTATTTTTGAGCTCCAGCCGAGAAGAGATCACTCCTAACTCCGAAATCGCCGGTGAATTTAGCGCAGCGCTTTCAAACGTTCTTACTTGGTCTTCCGACATTATTTACGATGAAGAAGAGCAATTAATGAGTGAGGGTCGCACCAGTCTTCGTTACCTAGATGACGATTATCGATTGATTAACGTCGGCTTTAACTTCAACAGACGCAATGATCGCATCGAGGCCGATGGTAGAACCGTTGAGACCAGCACTCGTCAGAGTGATCTATCTGTGGTTTTGCCTGTCAATAAAAAAGTCAGTGTGATTTTCCGAAATCTGCACGATTTCACCTTTGATCGGGAACTGGACACTTTTGGCGGCTTCGAATACAACAGTTGCTGTTATCGAGCACGATTTATTTGGCGCCGTTGGATCGACAGTGACTTGGCTGAAGTAATCGACGAAGAAGACTTAGATTTTAAAAGCGGTGTCTTCTTTGATATTCAGTTCAAAGGTTTAGGCAGTGGTCAGGGTAAATTTGCCAAACTTCTGTCTGAGGCGATTCCCGGATATTCAACTCGGGAGTTGAGAATCGCGCCAACGCCCTAATTGAGTTTTAAACGTTGAAAAAACTCAATAGATGTACAAAAATTCGGCGCTTGCTTTGACGCCAAAATCATAAAGTTAGGTAGATTCAAATTGAAGAAAAACCGAATGACTCAGACTCTTTTCTCACTCAATCCAATGGCTTGGCCGGTGAAATACAATCTACGCAAATTCTTGGCAATGGCGAGCCTGTGCTTGTGCGCTGATCTTGCAACCGCAAAAACCGAAGGTCTCGATCGCGTTGTCGCCGTTGTGGATGAAGACGTGGTTATGGAGAGCGAGCTTCAAAACCAGTTGAATCAAGTCAAAGAGCAATTGCAAGCTCGCGGCCAGTTGCCGCCCGATGAAGTACTGCAAGATCAGGTGCTTGAACACTTGGTTGTGAAGCGTTTGCAGTTGGCCATGGGATATCGCATGGGCATCGAAATTGGCGATGACGAAATCGAAAAAACCCTGACGCGCCTACACAGTACTAATAATCTTACTCGCGAGCAGTTTTTCAATAAACTTGCTAACGATGGTGTTTCTCCCGCCGCTATGCGCCAGCAGCTGCACGATGAAATCATGATTCAACGTGTTCAGCAGGCGCGTGTTAACTATCGAATTCAGATTACCGAACAAGAAATCGATAACTTCTTGAATTCAGAAGAAGGTAAATTCTGGTTATCTCCAGAGTACCAATTAGGCCATATTCTAGTACCGTTCAGTGACGCTGGTCGCGGTGATGACGTCGCCAAAACCCAAGCCATTGCCGAAAAACTCTATGAACAGTTGTCGCTGGGCGCAGATTTTAAAAACCTAGCCGTGGCGCATTCAGGTGGCCAAAATGCATTGAATGGTGGCGATTTGGGCTGGCGTAAAGGTATCGAACTACCAGAGATCTTTTCGGAGCATCTCAATAGTATGAAGGTTGGTGAAATCAGCAAGCCGTTTAAGTCTGGTGCAGGTTTTCATATCCTTAAAATATACGATCGCAAAGGTGCCGAAGAAACCGTTATTGAACAAGCGCATGTTCGTCATATTCTGTTAAAGCCGTCTGAGATTCTTACCGATGAAGAAGCCTACGAGCTGTTGCTGACTTATCGTGAGCAGATCATGAAAGGCGAAGCCGATTTTGAAGCGCTGGCTAAAATTCATTCCGAAGATATTGGTTCCATGTTATCTGGGGGTGATTTGGGTTGGTCTTTACCGGGTAAGTTTGTTCCAGAGTTTGAGCAGATGATGAATCAAACTCCGGTAGGTGAAATCAGTTTGCCGTTTCGAAGCCAATTTGGCTGGCACATTCTTAAAATTGATGATCGCCGCGACGAAAACATGACTGAGACCGTTGTTCGCAATCGCGCCGAAAATTTATTGCGCAGCCGTCGTTTTAACGAAGAGCTTGAAATTTGGCTGCAAGAATTGCGTGGTCAAGCGTACGTTGAAACTCGCTTAGGCGAGTAATTTCTAACAACTCTATTCACTTTACCCGAGTCACTGCTTTGTCTGTATTAACACCTCCAACTATTGCTGTGACTCCGGGTGAGCCCGCCGGTATTGGCCCAGAAATTCTGGTACAACTCGCCCAAAACCAGCTTAATGCCAAGGTTGTCGCCATTGCCGATCCGCAATTATTAATGGATCGAGCTCGTTTATTAGGCTTGGAATTGAACCTAGTCGAATTCGATGATGATCGACATCGAAACGAAGGTCTGTTACCGGCAAAGAACTTGTTGGTGTCGCCGGTGGTTCTTAACGACACTGTAAAACTCGGTGTCTTAAATCCCAACAACGGTGGCTATGTTTTAGAGACGCTCAAGGTTGCGAGCCAGGGTTGTTTAACCAACCGATGGCAGGCCATTGTGACTGGGCCTGTGAGTAAGAGTGTTATCAATGATGCGGGTGTGCCTTTCAGTGGCCACACCGAATTTTTTGCCGAACAGGCGAGTGTAGATCGTGTTGTTATGATGCTTGCCACCGAAGGCTTGCGCGTTGCTTTGGTAACCACGCATTTGCCTCTGGCGAAGGTCCCGCAGGCGATTACAGCATCATTGTTAACCGAAATTCTTGAGATTACCCACAGCGAATTACGCGAAAAATTTGGCCTTGAAAGTCCTAAAATCAAAGTGTGTGGATTAAATCCACACGCCGGTGAAAGTGGGCACATGGGGCGCGAAGAAATCGACGTGATTATTCCTGTGCTCGAAACCCTAAAACTTAAAGGTTTGAATTTAGACGGACCATATCCCGCCGATACGGTTTTTACACCTCGTCATATGCAAGATTGCGACACCATTGTTGCGATGTATCACGATCAAGGATTGCCTGTTTTAAAATACAAAGGCTTTCACCGGGCGGTTAACATCACGTTAGGTTTGCCATTTATCCGCACCTCGGTTGATCATGGTACCGCGTTAGATTTGGCCGGTCAGGGCACTGCTAGTCATGAAAGTTTGGCCTACGCCCTAGACACCGCCATTGAGATGGCAAATGCCCAGCACTGATCTTTATGCCTTGCTGATCTCTACGTCTTATTGTTTTAACTTTAGTTTGGAAATACTCGTTAGTGACTTCTCCGTTTCATCACACAGCCCGTAAGCGATTTGGGCAAAACTTCCTTCACGATCTCGGTATTATTTCTAAGATTGTTAACAGTGTTGCGCCAACTCCGGGTGATAACATCGTCGAGATTGGCCCAGGTAAGGGTGCGATCACCGAGTTGCTGCTGGCGCGATGCCCTAAGTTAAATGTGGTGGAATTAGACCGAGATCTGGTGCCATTTTTATTGGCGAGTTTTGCCAAATATCCAGAATTTAAACTGCATCAAGCCGATGCGCTTAAATTCGATTTTTCGTCTCTGGCAAGTGCAGCTGAGCCATTAAGAATTGTTGGCAATTTACCTTACAATATATCCACGCCACTGATTTTTTATTTACTGCGCTTAGGTCCTCTTGTAAAAGACATGCACTTCATGCTGCAAAAAGAAGTGGTAGAGCGTATGGCGGCAGACCCTGGTAGTAAAGCGTACGGCAAGCTGAGTGTGATGACTCAATACTTTTGCAACGTACAATCTCTGTTTTTGGTACCGCCCGAGTGCTTTGTACCAAGACCTAAGGTAGAATCGGCAGTGGTGAGGTTAGAGCCTTACTCTGATTTCCCGGTTGTCGCATCCGATGTGAGTGTGCTCGAAAAAGTTGTCAACAGCGCATTTCAGCAGCGCCGAAAGACTTTACGTAACGCGCTTAAGCAATGGTGTGATGGTGCACAGCTCGAAGCATTAGGGATTGATCCTAATACTCGACCTGAATCTCTGACGGTCGCCGATTTTGTGAGTATTGCCAATGCTTGTCATGTGAATGAGCATTGAGCCAATCTATACAGATTATTGGCACTTATAATACATTAAACTGGCTAATTCTTTGCTGCACTTGGTAAGTGATTACAAACGTGGCGATATCTAGCCGAATTATTTTTAGATCATGGTTTCTTGTTAGAGACATCAAATCAAATGACAGATGTACCCATTGAGGTTCGCGTAAAAACCCACTACATCGCAGAGCAGTCTGATCCCGGTGATCAGCGGTTTGTGTACGCCTATACGATCACCATTCGTAATCAAAGCCACACCGCGGCGCAGTTAATCAGCCGCCACTGGTTGATTACCAACGGCGATAACGTGACGCAGGAAGTTCGTGGCGATGGTGTTGTTGGTGAGCAGCCGCACTTGAACCCTGGCGAGGAGTACACCTACACCAGTGGTGTTGTACTTGAAACCGAATTCGGCACTATGGAAGGCAGCTATCAAATGCGCACCGATAACGGTGATATTTTTGATGCTCCCGTGCCTACTTTCGCACTTGTTCCACCATACGCGCTACACTGAGTTTTAAGAACTCTCATATTTTTATAAGATAATATTCGCAAGATGCCCACCTATGTTGTCGGCGACCTCCAAGGTTGCCTTGATCCTTTAATTTGCTTGCTTGAGCAGGTTAACTTTTCGGTAGAATCAGACCAGTTGTGGCTGGTTGGTGATCTCGTTAATCGTGGCCCCCAGTCGTTAGAGACACTGCGTTTCTTGTACGAGCGTCGTCACTCAGTGACGGCAGTACTTGGCAATCACGACCTTCATCTATTGGCGATCTACTATCAACAACGCGAGCCATCGCGGGGTGATACTCTGGACGAAATCGTCGCAGCTTCCGATGCTCCGCAATTAATTCGTTGGCTGCGGAATTTGCCGTTGTTTTATTGGAACGAGGAGCATGGTATCGCAATGGTTCATGCCGGAGTTCATCCGCGATGGACGATACAGCAGGCTTTAAGCTACAGCCGAGAAGTCGAACAAGTGTTGCAAAACGACGTGGCAATAATCGAATATCTTGCCAACATATACGGTAATAGTCCTGCAAGTTGGAGCGAAGAACTCGGCGGTTATACTCGCCTGAGAACCATAGCCAATTACTTTACGCGCATGCGTTTTTGTAACGCCAAAGGTAAGTTGCAGTTTTCCAACAAAGGCGAGCCCGAAGATGCCCCAGAGGGTTTTGATCCTTGGTTTAAACACTTTTTAGAGCAGCCAACTTCATTTCCATTATTATTTGGCCATTGGGCCGCTCTAAAAGGAGAAACGGGAAGTGACAAGGTGATCGGTTTAGACACGGGTTGCGTGTGGGGCGAGCATCTCACCATGATTCGTTTAGAAGATCGCCAGCGTTTCACCTGTAGTTGCAAGCCAGACCAAAAATAAAGCGCAAATCCTGTCTAGGAGTTAGTGCTCTAAGAGCACTATGTTGGAACTAACAACAGTGTGGCTTGAAACGAACAACACTGTGGTAATTCAACATAGCAGCAACTTAATTTGGGGTAGGTGGTTGTTGGTGCTCAGTCATCGTAACCGTTAGGGTTATTCGACTGCCAACGCCACGTATCTCTAACCATCTCTTCTAGTCCTAATTCTACCTGCCAGCCCAGTTCGTCTCGTGCCTTATCGGCATTGGCATAGAACTCGGGCAGGTCGCCGGTTCTGCGCGGCAAAATTTGGTAAGGGATGGGTTTTCCACAGGCGTTTTCGTAAGCGGTAACGACTTCAAGAACGCTAATTCCCTTTCCCGATCCCAAGTTATACACCTGCCAGCCGGATTTACTTGCCAGCAGGTGTTTAAGCGCCGCCACATGGCCTTTGGCCAGGTCTACGACGTGAATGTAATCGCGAACACCGGTACCGTCTCGGGTAGGGTAGTCATCGCCAAAAATCCCCAAAAACTCGCGTTTGCCAACACTTACTTGAGCAACATAAGGCAAAAGGTTGTTTGGAATACCGTTAGGGTCTTCGCCAATCAAACCACTTGGGTGGGCACCAATGGGGTTGAAGTAACGGAGTAGTGACACGGACCAGTCTGAATTGGGTTTGGCTGTTAGGTCTTTTAAAATTTCTTCAACCATTAACTTAGTTCGACCATAAACATTGCTGGCTGATGTTGGCAGGGTTTCCACGTAAGGGATGGGCGCCTTTTCTCCATACACAGTGGCCGATGAACTGAAAACAATATTCGTACAGCCAAACTCTTCCATAACCTCACAAAGCGTAACGGTACCGGCGACGTTATTGTCGTAATAGGCGAGAGGCTTTTCGGCAGATTCACCAACCGCTTTTAAGCCTGCAAAATGGATCACTGCCTCAATCGAATAATTAGAAAATATATTCCTAAGTATATTTTTATCGCGTATATCACCATCGATAAATTGAATCGATTGATCGGTAATTTTCTCGACGCGCCTCACAGACTCACGTTTACTATTTGATAAATTATCGAGAATCAATAACTCAAATCCAGCAGCGATTAACTCTACACATGTGTGACTACCTATGTAACCTGCGCCACCGGTGACTAAAATCAAGCTCATTGTGATTCTATTTTCCTATCCAATTAATTTGTCCTTTTATACGAAAACATGCTTGCATGTTACGCTTTAATGAGAGAATAATAACTGTAACGAATTTCAGAATACAGCCTAGTCTTTGACAAGCTGCGGTCGTTTTACTGATAACGCTAATGAATACTGATATGAATTAAATACTTTCAGCAGTCATTCAAAGTAGAGTCATAAAATATTACGCGTTAAATTTATTGATCAATAAATTGATAAAAGCCGGAATCGATTTATGACTGAAATTGTCTCAGTAAAACGGATTATGTGTGAGGAGATCACCGCGAAGAGATATTAGCCAAAGCCACGGCGACAACGTTTTGTAATGTCTGTAGATTTTCAGCGTCTATGATTAGCTATAGATAATTTTTTAGCTATGCTTAGTTTTAGGCACGTAGATATCAAATAACGTTGAATCCCTCCGGCCATTAGGCCTGTTGCCCGCCGCGCTTAATTACACGCAAGAGGATGCACTCGATGAGTATTTTCAATCATTACCAGCAAAGGTATACCGCGACTCAGCAGGAAGAACTCTCGATTCAAGAGTACCTTGATCTTTGTAAATCCGATCCAAGTGTTTACGCAAGTGCTGCTGAACGGATGCTTGTTGCTATCGGCGAGCCTGAACTTGTTGATACCTCTCTAGACCCCCGCTTAAGTCGTATTTTTTCCAATAAAGTCATTAAACGTTATAAAGCGTTTGAAGATTTTTACGGAATGGAAGAAGCGATCGAGCAGATTGTTTCCTTCTTTAAACATGCTGCACAAGGCTTGGAAGAAAAGAAACAAATTCTCTATTTGCTTGGCCCCGTTGGCGGTGGTAAGTCTTCACTTGCTGAAAAATTAAAATCTTTAATCGAACGCCAGCCCATTTATTGCATTAAAGATTCTCCCGTATTTGAATCTCCTCTCGGTTTATTTGATCCCGATGAAGACGGTGAAATTCTAAGAGAAGACTATGGAATTGCTTCTCGTTATATCAAAACCATCATGTCACCTTGGGCAGTTAAACGGTTACATGAATATAACGGCGATATCAGCAAATTTCGTGTTGTAAAAGTTTATCCGTCTATTCTCGATCAAGTCGCTGTTTCTAAAACTGAACCCGGTGACGAAAACAACCAAGATATTTCCTCATTGGTGGGTAAGGTTGATATTCGTAAACTGGAAGACTTCCCACAAAATGATCCCGATGCCTACAGTTTCTCTGGTGGTTTGTGTCGCGCCAACCAAGGCATCATGGAATTCGTGGAAATGTTTAAAGCACCCATTAAGGTGTTGCATCCACTGTTAACAGCAACTCAAGAAGGCAACTTCAACAGTACCGAAGGCTTGGGTGCGATTCCATTTGATGGCGTTATTCTTGCTCACTCTAACGAAAGCGAGTGGCAAAGTTTTAAAACCAACAAAAATAATGAAGCGTTTATCGATCGTGTATATATCGTTAAAGTGCCATATTGTTTGCGTGTTTCTGAAGAAATAAAAATTTACGAAAAACTACTCGAAAACTCTTCGTTGTCTGCCGCTCCTTGTGCTCCCGATACCTTAAGCATGTTGGCGCAATTCAGTGTTCTTTCACGAATAAAAGTGCCGGAGAACTCTAACGTATTTTCAAAAATGCGTGTGTATAACGGCGAAAATTTAAAAGACACAGATCCAAAAGCAAAATCGTTGCAAGAATACAAAGACAACGCCGGCGTTGATGAAGGCATGTCTGGTTTGTCTACTCGATTTGCTTTCAAAATTTTATCGAAAGTATTTAACTTTGATGCCACCGAAGTAGCCGCAAACCCTGTGCACTTGCTGTATGTGCTTGAGCAACAAATTGAGCAAGAGCAATATCAGCAAGAAGTACAAGATCGTTATTTAGGATTTATCAAAGAGTTCCTAGCGCCAAAATACGTCGAGTTTATTGGTAAAGAAATTCAAACCGCGTATCTCGAATCTTATGCTGAATATGGACAGAATATTTTCGATCGCTACGTAACCTATGCCGATTTTTGGATTCAAGATCAAGAATATCGAGATCCCGAGACAGGCGAAATATTGGATCGTAGTTCTTTAAATGAAGAACTTGAGAAAATTGAAAAACCAGCGGGAATTAGCAATCCTAAAGATTTTCGTAACGAAGTGGTTAATTTCGTTCTACGTGCGCGTGCCAATAATAACGGTCGCAATCCGGCATGGAACAGTTACGAGAAATTAAGAACGGTTATTGAGAAGAAAATGTTCTCAAATACCGAAGATTTATTACCAGTCATTTCATTTAATGCAAAAGCGTCTAACGACGATAAGAAAAAACACCAAGATTTTGTGAAACGTATGGTGGAAAGAGGCTACACGGAAAAACAAGTTCGCCTTCTTTCTGAATGGTACCTACGGGTAAGAAAATCACAATAATGTAGTACGCTCTGCCGAATGAACTGTTAGGAGTTTTGATGAGTTACATCATAGATAGACGACTCAACGCGAAAAATAAATCTACAGTAAATCGGCAGCGCTTTTTGCGCCGATACCGAAAACACATCAAAAAGGCGGTCTCCGAGGCCGTCTCTCGTCGTTCTATCACCGATATGCAAAACGGTGAACAGATCAGTATTCCTACCCGAGATATTTCCGAACCTATTTTTCATCATGGCCAAGGCGGATACCAAGAACGAGTTTTGCCGGGTAATGATCAATTTGTTCAAGGTGATCATATTCAACGTCCACCGGGTGGTGGTAGTGGCTCAGGTTCTGGCGAAGGTAACGCCAGTGACCAAGGGGAAGGGATCGACGACTTTGTCTTTCAGATCACGCAAGAAGAATTTCTCGACTTTATGTTCGAGGATTTAGAGCTGCCGAATCTTGTAAAACGTCAACTGTCGGGTAATGAAGAATTTAAAACCCGCCGAGCCGGTGTTTCCAATCAAGGCTCACCGGGGCAAATCAACGTTGTTCGCTCACTTCGCTCCGCAAATGCAAGACGTATTGCGCTTGCTGGTGGTAAACGTAAGCGACTTAAAATACTCGAAAGCGAATTAGCTGGGCTAGAAGCTGCCGATCCGGTATTACGCGACCACAATAGAATTGAAAGTTTATTGGCCGAAATCGCGGATTTACGTGCGCGAATTCAGCGAGTGCCTTGGTTAGACGACTTCGATATTAAATACAATTTACAGGTTAAATATCCGGTTCCTACCAGTAAGGCTGTTATGTTTTGCATTATGGATGTATCTGGCTCAATGAGTCAGGCAACCAAAGACATGGCGAAACGATTTTTTATTTTGTTGTATTTATTTTTGCAAAAAAATTACGAAAAAACCGAAGTTGTATTTATTCGACATCACACCAGCGCTAAAGAAGTCGAAGAAGAAGAGTTTTTTTACTCTCGCGAAACCGGCGGCACTATCGTTTCCAGTGCACTGTATTTAATGAAAGAAATTTTAGAGACTAAATATTCACCTTCTGAATGGAATATTTACGCTGCGCAAGCTTCTGATGGTGACAACTGGAATGACGACTCGACAACGTGTTCGAAGTTGTTAATTGATGAGATTTTGCCAAAGCTTCAATATTACTCGTACATAGAAATTACCCCAAGACAGCATCAAGCACTTTGGGAAGAGTATGAAACTGTTGCTGGGGCATTTCCAGATCGCTTTGCCATGGAGCAAATTGTTGATCTCGGCGATATATACCCAGTTTTCCGCGAATTATTTCAGAAGAAAACCGCATGAGTGCACAACAGCCTATTTCTACAAGTTCAGAATGGACATTCGAACTGATCGAAGAATATGATCGGGAGATTGCCAAAATTGCTAAAGAGTTTGGCTTAGATACCTATCCAAACCAAATCGAGATTATTAATTCTGAACAAATGATGGATGCCTACTCTTCGGTAGGTATGCCCATTGGTTACAATCATTGGTCTTACGGTAAGCAATTTTTAAATACCGAGCGCTCCTACAATCGTGGGCACATGGGTCTTGCCTATGAAATTGTGATTAATTCAAGTCCGTGTATTGCGTATTTAATGGAAGAAAATACCATGACTATGCAAGCGCTTGTTATTGCGCATGCCTGTTATGGACATAATTCTTTTTTTAAAGGTAATTATTTATTTAGAGCTTGGACCGATGCCGAATCGATTATTGATTACTTGGTCTTCGCAAAAAATTATATTGCCAAATGCGAAGAGCGACATGGTATTGATGCCGTAGAACAATTGCTAGATTCTTGTCATGCCTTAATGAATTACGGTGTAGATCGTTATCAACGACCTTACCCAATTTCGACGGCAGAAGAAGAGTTCCGTCAAAAGGAGCGTGAAGAATATTTACAGCGCCAAGTGAATGATTTGTGGCGAACCATTCCAAAAGGTGAGCACAATCCCCAAGCGTTGGATGCATTTAAATTTCCAGCAGAGCCTCAAGAAAATTTGCTGTATTTTTTTGAAAAAAACGCGCCTCTGTTAGAGTCTTGGCAGCGAGAAATTCTTAGAATTGTTCGCAAAATTGCACAATACTTTTATCCACAGCGCCAAACCCAAGTAATGAACGAAGGTTGGGCGACTTTTTGGCATTACACCTTATTAAATACTCTCTACGATCGCGGCAAGCTAAGTGATGGCTTTATGCTGGAGTTTTTGCAGTCACATTCCAGCGTTGTTTATCAACCACCATACAACAGCCGGTATTATTCTGGAATTAATCCCTATACGTTAGGATTTAATATATTTTCTGATCTTCGCCGAATTTGTGAAAATCCAACCGAAGAAGATCGAGAATGGTTCCCCGATATTGCTGGCTCTAATTGGGTTGAAACCTTGCATTTTGCCATGCGTAATTTCAAAGATGAGAGTTTTATTCTGCAATATTTATCACCCAAGGTGATGCGAGATTTAAAACTATTCACCATTATTGACGATAATCTTGAAGACGATATTATCGTTGGTGCTATTCATGATCGAGATGGTTATCAAAAAATTCGTGAATCGTTAGCGGGACAATATAATTTAGGTAATCGTGAACCGAATATTCAGGTAACTAAAGTCAATGTTCGCGGTGACCGCTCAATTACCCTAGAACATAATCGACATAATCGCGTACCTCTCAGTGAAAGCACCGACGAAGTGTTAAAGCATATTCATCGTATCTGGGGGTTTGATGTACATCTGCACTCTACCGATAATGGTATTTTATGCGAAAGTTTTCAATGCCCGAAAAACGACAATAATAAGTAAGTAATCACTTATGTTGGGCGATAAAAAAAGCGGCTGAAATAAGCCGCTTTTTTTATGTGTTTTTCTAATGCTTACGATTTTTATACAGCAATTAATTGATGAGCTTTTTCTATCAGGGTGATATTTTCAAAAGGCTTTTGTAAAAAATCATCGGCGCCTAGATCGAGAGTTTTTATTAGGTTTTCTGTGGATTCAGCAGAAATTACTAACACTTTCATTTTTTTAAATTGTTCATTGGTGCGTAAATATTTCAGCACTTCAAATCCGTCAATTCCCGGCATTCTTAAATCTAGGGTTATAAGATCGGGTTTGATGGTCGATACAAGTGATCCGGCAACAAATCCATCCAGCGCGGTGGTAACTTCATAGCCCTGCATTCTAAACACGCGTTCAATGGCCTTAGCCATTTCTGGGTTGTCGTCGACTACAAGTACTTTAGGCGTTGTACAAGCTTCCAGAGCACCCGTTTCTAGCTCTTCTGGTACCGGCAGTTCGTTCTCTCGCAAAAACTCAACAAAGTCCTCTTGCTTGATTCTATGGTCTCCACGACCCGGTAACTTATAGGCTTTCAGCCGTCCGCGCTCAATCCACCGAATGATTGTTCGAAAGTTTACCCCGCAGTATTTCGCGGCTTCACCGGTGGTTAGCACTCGGAGTTCTGTCATTCTGTTATGGCCTTCTCTGTCTCACACATTTGGGTTCTCGTATTCATTTTAAGGGTAAGAACCAAAAGGATACTTTACTGCAAATTTAAACCTGACTTAAGTGACTTTTCGATCATAAATGACAGGAATGTATAACTATATTTTACATGAGTCATGTTTGACAGGTTAGACATGTTCTGTATACTTCTATTCAAGTTGAGGGGCATCCTAGCTTCCTGTTTCAATTGTTTGAATTTTTGATGCCCCATTTTCTTTCCTGTGCGCCTTTTTAGGACAAACAGTACTGTCGAATTTTAAAAAGTTGATCAAATATTAAAGTTCCAATGTCAACTTTTTAGCAGAACACCCTAAGACCCTTTCCCCTCCCAGGTAGTGAGGGGTTTTTTTTGCCTGTCGTTTGGATCATTTCGATTTTAAATAGCAATAATTTACGTCGATTTGTGTATACTTAGAAGGTCAATAATTCTGATATTTGGAAACTAACGGAAATTCCAAAAGCTAATGAACCTGCTATCTTCTGCGACTGCAAAAATACTGATAACGGACGATAATCCGGTAAATTTGACACTGCTAAATAAAATACTTTCATCAGAGTATCCTTATTTAGAGCACGCGCAGGACGGCGATCAATGTCTCAACGCCGTTAAAGCAGAACACTTCGATTTGTTATTGTTGGACATGAACATGCCAAATGTTTCTGGCATGGATGTGTTGCGCGAGATACACAAGCTTCCCGGTAATTACAAACCAAGAGTTTTGGTCGTTTCCGCCGACCACTCACCAGAAACGGTTGCCGATGCATTTCGCCTTGGCGCGGACGACTATCTAAAAACACCTTACAGTAAAGAAGAGCTGCTCGCGCGAGTTAATACTCAGTTAGCGCTTAGAAGTCGATCTCAATACCTCGAAGAATTAGTTGCCAGACGCACTCAAGAGTTAACGCAAGCCAATCAACGCTTGCGAGATACGCATTCCCAACTGATGCAAGCAGAGAAGATGGCGTCCTTGGGGCAATTGGCCGCAGGCGTTGCACACGAAATTAATAACCCTGTTGCATACGTCTATTCCAACCTACAAACCTTACAAATATATTGTTCAGACATAGGCAGTTTTGTTGAAAAATACAAACAAACGGTAGCTTTAGATGCTAACGATATTAATGGCAACGTAAATATTGACGGTGCAGGTAATAAACCCGATATTCAATTTTTATTGAGTGACGCCGCCGATTTATTGAATGAATCGTTAGATGGTTTAAAGAAGGTCAAACAAATAGCCGAAGATTTAAAAACCTTTTCCCATCCCGAGAAAAAAGTCTGGCAAGAAACAGATATTAACGAATGTATCGAATCTGCATTAAATATTGTTGCTAATCAAATAAAACAAAAAGCGCGAATTAATAAAAAATTTCAAGAACTACCCAAGGTTGAATGTATTGCACCGCAAATTAACCAAGTTATTGTTAATTTGTTGGTTAACGCCCTGCATGCTATTGAAGATTTTGGCGAAATAGAAATAGTCACCAAAAAAATTGATTCCGATACCATTTGTATTTCTATAACGGATTCGGGTGTTGGCATTGAAGAAAAACATATGGCGAAAATATTCGACCCGTTTTTTACCACCAAAGATGTTGGCAAAGGTACAGGTTTGGGATTGTCCGTTTCCTATGGAATTGTCCATTCTCATAATGGCAATATCTCTGTCTCCAGCGAAGTAGGTAAGGGTACAACCTTTACGGTGACCTTACCCATTCTAAAAAGTGCCAATACCGAACCTTTTGTGTAGCAATATAAGCGTTTATAGAAGATTTTATTTTTAATTTAGAATCTCCGATAAAATCACCCAACAAATAATCAGAGACCGCTGAGCCGGTTATTCAGCTTTTTGCAATGCAGGTGTTCTTTGCAATAACTTGCGAAATAATCCTAAATAAACACCTAATCCTATGAGTAAAACGGCGGCGCCAATTAATAATAGTGGATTAAATTGCTCATCGTTAAACGCTGTTCCTAAAATCATGGCAAATATTGGCGATATCATTGCAGTTAGGGATACTGTATTAGCTGATAGATTTTTTAATAAATAATAATAAGCACTAAAGCCGATCAAAGATCCTATTACCACCAGATACGCAAGAGCTGAAATAGAAACCCATTCAACGTGCGTAGGAACACTGCCGTCGATCATTAACCAAGTAATCCATAGGCCCGGCAAGGCAAATAGCATGCTGCCGCAAGACTGTTGTAATGGATCTGTATTTGTTCCGAGATTTTTCATCATCACCGCGCTTATCGAAAAAATACTGGTTGATGCAATCATCGCTAGAATTCCTAACAGCGCATCTGGGCCAATTTGTATTTGATCACTAAAAACAAGCGCCATGCCCAAAAAAGCAATGATCATTCCGAGCAGTCTTTCTAGTCCAATGGATTCAGATAATATAATTTTAGAGAACAGGCCAACAATAAAAGGCGAGGTGGAAAATAATAATGAAACCACACCGGTTGGAATTTTTTCCGCGGCCCAATAAACCAGAGGCATATTGGGAAATACACCAAAAGATGCTGCACAGAAAGTAATTATGGTTTGTCGGTTTAATGTGAAAGTTTTTTTAACATAGAGTAATACCAGCCAAACTAACGCTGCGCCAAACGTCATGCGCAGTGTCACGGCCAGCATAAACCCAACATCACCACTGCTAATATGTATGGCAAGTGGTGTTGTCGACCAAATTAGAACAACCAATATGTAACATAGAATAACTTTCACAATTTAATTCTCGAAATTCAAAAATAAAAAAAGGCCGCAGTGTTAAACGTGCGGCCTTTTGAAAAATCTTACTTTTTATGGATTACAATTTTTTATCCACAAACGCAAAGAGCCGCTGCATTCCTTTGGGAACGGGGCGATGCCAGAAAATAGCAGTTAGATAAAAAAATACAGTCATGATAATAACAATTGTTTGCGTACAAGCGAGTAAAAATAGTAACCGCACGGATTCTGACCGCGAACCGAAAATTGGTCAAGCAATTAAACCAAAATTTTCTGTGTTCGAGTCTACGTTTAAAATGTCGTTACCGTTTTTTACCAATTTGAGTTCTCGGTCGCCCTCAAAATTTTGCCAAAGGGTTCTGTAACTTAACTGTGAACCCGCATGAACACCTTCTGGGTAAAGTTCTGAAAGAGGACGAAGCACGAAGGCGTTATAGGTAATTTCTTCTCTAGGAAGTACAAGGTTGCCAATAATGCCGGTAATATTTCCGTACAGTAAAATATCAATATCGACAGTTCGGTTAGAATATTTCTCTGCTTTAAGGTCGCGGCCAAGTTTGTATTCGATGTCGCGCAAGGTTAAGCGTAGACTCTCTAAATCCATGGCTGTTTCTGTTTGAACCACCAAGTTCCAAAAATTTGGGCCGTCGAAGCCGACCGCAGCACTTTCGTAGGTATTAGAAAGTGTTAACGTGCCAAACAAGCTAGACAATTCTTGAAGCGCAAAAGGGAGGTTTTTTTCTGGCAGAATATTGCTGCCTAATCCTAGGAATACATCGTATTTTGTTTGCATCAACCAAATAACCTATCTATCAAAATACGTAAAATTTTTCAGATAACTGACTCTTAAACAGTGAGTTAAATTTGTAGGAAAATTTCGAACGTTCAATTTAGCGGTTTTAGAGAAATTTCCGACTAATCTAGAGTTTCTGTGAATTCACAATGAGTTAGGTAAAAGCTCTTGTAATGAGATCACAATAGGAACCTCTAATTAACTCATCCATGATTTAATCCGAGGACAGAAATTAACAATGCGATTTCCAATTTCTTCACAATTTCAATCACTTACCGTTCTTGAAATTGGCGACACATCCTTGTGTCGAGAGAAACTCTAGGTTAATTAGAGTTTCCTATAGTCTTTCGCCAAACTCTAAAGTTAATCCCACCGCAAGGCTGTTTGCAACTGCCGTTGGTTTACGTACGATCATTTTTATCCAAGGCAACGAGAATTTATCACGTAGCTCTTGCGCCAAATTTCCAGAAAACGCTTCTATTAATTCAAAGCGATGTATCTTTGCAAAATCTTGGCAATAGTCTGCCACGGCTGCGTAATTGAGAGTATGTTCTAATTTATCGCTGGTGATGGCTTTCGAAAAATCAAATGCCATTTCAATATCTAAAACCAGAGTTTGTAGAATGGATTTTTCCCATTCGTACACGCCAATTACGGTTTCTACTTTTAAACCTTCTATAAAAACGGTGCTAATCACGGCAATTCTCTGTGCAGAATAAAGCAAATATCAGCATGCTCTGAATGCTGAGCTGGAATTTAATCGCAGCACAGAAATTGGAGTTGCTAATTTTTTCATAATTTCAATAATTTATCGTTATTGAAGTTGATGGCATATCCCAGCGTCGCAGAAAACTCCAGATTCTGCAGAGTTTTCAATAAATGTTTGGCCAGACGAGCTTCGCAATCGGTCCGAATTTTTCGTGAAATAAACCAGCAACTCGTTGACGAACAGAATTTACAAGGGCGCTAGGGTGGTCATGTCCCAGCGCGGCCGAACCGTCACGCCGAGAGGCTCCTGCTGATTGTTAAGCAGTCGCTGACAGCCCGCGTAGGCGATCATGGCGCCGTTGTCGGTACAAAACTCGTTGCGCGCGTAAAAAACCGAAGCGCCGATCTTGGCAAGATTATGCGTTAGCAGCTCCCGTAATCGCTTGTTTGCCGAAACGCCGCCGGCCATAACCAATGTTGTATAACCCGTCTGTTCGAGTGCACGCTTGCATTTAATTGCGATGGTTTGTACCACTGCTTCTTGGAAGGCAAAGGCGATATCGGCGCAGGTTTGGTCGTCTGGCAGACCGTTTTCTTGCTTGTGTTCTGCTACGGTATTGAGCGTGTAAGTTTTTAATCCGCTGAAGCTAAATTCCAAGCCCGGTCGATCAACCATGGGTCTTGGAAACTTAAATCGATCTGGATTACCCAACTCTGCCAGTTTGGCAATCGCCGGACCACCGGGATAATCCAAGTCCAACATTTTGGCGGCTTTATCAAACGCTTCTCCGGCTGCGTCATCGAGTGATTCGCCCAGAAGCTGGTATTCGCCAATGCCGCGAACATCCACCAATTGAGTGTGTCCACCCGAAACTAATAAGGCAACAAAAGGAAATGACGGCGGATTATCTTCCAGCATGGGCGCCAATAAATGGCCTTCCATGTGATGAACACCGACAGCGGGAATATTCCAAGCATAAGCCAGTGAGCGAGCAAAACAGGCGCCGACCATCAAAGCACCAATCAGGCCCGGGCCGTTGGTAAAGGCAATGGCGTCGATATCGGTGGTCGCCGAATTTGTAGCGGTAAGTACTTCGTTGACTAGTGGCAGTAGCTTACGAACATGGTCGCGTGATGCCAGTTCTGGCACCACACCGCCATACTCGGCGTGTACTTTAACTTGGCTATATAACCTATGCCCTAGCAGCCCGAGATTTGAATCGTAAATGGCAACGCCGGTTTCATCGCAGGAAGTTTCAATTCCGAGTACTCGCATGGTCAACAGTATCCAGCCGCTTACAGAAGTATTAAGGTAAAACATGTACGCTAGGCTGATTTGAATACAGACTTCACGTACTCTGAAAGCGCGGCATCATAGCATTAAGCGCCGTAATCGGCACTTTTCCGTACAAAACTTGCCATGTTCAGGCTAAACCTCTCGTTGAGCTGTTTAAAAATCATATAACCGAGTTCAATCCCTAGAATATCTTCAGAATTCACAAAACAATGTTTATTAACCCAATGATTTATAAGAGTTAATTGAAACTTTTTAATGGGTTGCAGAGTTTTTCTTGGTTTTATATTGATCGACGGCGAACAAAGGTTTAGAATCTGCGCCCCTTAATTTAGTAAGTATTGGCTGTTGCAGCGCGAAGATTTCCACGCAGAAATCGATAAGATGCACAGCTGTCATTGATCAAACAGGTAATAAGATTCTATGCCATCAGTAAAGCTTAAAGAAAACGAGCCATTTGACGTTGCACTTCGTCGTTTCAAGCGTTCATGTGAAAAAGCGGGCATCCTTGCCGAAGTTCGTCGTCGTGAGCACTATGAAAAACCAACTACCGTTCGTAAACGTCAAGCAGCAGCTGCTGTTAAGCGTCACGCGAAAAAAGTGCAGCGCGAAAGCCGTAAGTTCCAACGTCTTTACTAATCTGTGCTGAGCCCTAGCCAATACGGCTAGATCAAGGCTTAAAGACAAGAATATTTCAGAGCCTATTCGTTCACCTGTGCGAATAGGCTTTGTTGTCTTTCAAAGTTCAGGCGTCTAGATGTGGTTATCCCGATGAATTCAACAATTATTGAATTTTAACGGTAGAGCCCTTAGCCAAACATCCCTCAGAGCCCGCGTGAAACCCAAAATACGCCAGCAGCGGTTTATCGAAGGAGTCCGTACATGCCATCAGAACTCTACACCCAAATAAAAGACGCTGTTAAAGACGCTATGCGTGCCAAAGAGAAAGAGCGTCTAAATACCTTGCGTTTAATCCAAGCAGAATTCAAACGTGTTGAAGTTGATGAGCGCATTGAACTCGACGATGCTCGCATTCTTGTCATTCTCGATAAAATGTGTAAACAGCGTCGCGACTCTATTACTCAATTTCAAGACGCTGGTCGTGATGAACTAGCCGAGCAAGAGCAAAAAGAACTTGTTGTTATTGGTGAGTTCTTACCTGCTGCCTTAGATGAATCCGAAATTGCAGCCATTGTTGCTAAAGCTATCGAAGAATCTGGCGCCCAAGCTGCACAAGACATGGGCAAGGTTATGGCTATAGTTAAGCCACAAGTTCAAGGTCGCGCCGATATGGGGTTGGTCAGTAAGTTGGTGAAAGCCAAGTTAGGTTAATAGCTGGCTAAGTTTTTGTAGTTCAATCTCAATGCGTGAGATCAAACACTCTTGTCAGAGCGAATTTCGCAGGCGTTTATTGATGACTTACTCGGTCGAGTCGACATCATTGATGTTGTTGATAGCCGGGTAAAGCTCAAGCGAGCGGGTAAAAACTACCAAGCGTGTTGCCCGTTTCATCAAGAAAAAACGCCGTCTTTTACGGTTAGCTCAGACAAGCAGTTTTATCACTGTTTTGGTTGTGGTGCCAGTGGCAATGCCATTGGTTTTGTCATGAACTACGACGGCCTTAACTTTCCTGAGGCGGTTGAAAACTTAGCAAAACTGGTCGGCCTGACGGTTCCCAAGCAAGAGCGTTCAGCAAAGGCAGAAGCCGCCGATAAGCAAAGAAAATTAATATACCAAGTACTCGAGCAAGCGAATCTGTTTTTTCAAACACAGTTGCGCCAGCATGAAAGCAGAATACACGCCGCTAAGTATCTTAAAAAGCGCGGCTTAAGTACTCAAGTTGTACAAGAGTTTCAATTAGGTTTGGCGCCACCGGGTTGGGATCTACTCATCAAGCACCTGTGTGACGCCAATGCGAGACTCAGCGAAAAAGAAGTAATAAAACTGGCGCTTGATGCTGGGTTAGTCGTCGAAAATCCAGAAAATCAGCGTCGATACGACCGTTTTCGCGACCGCATTATGTTTCCAATTATCGATGTGCGAAAGCGCGTGATTGGTTTTGGTGGTCGAGTATTAGATGCCGGGCAGAGTGACCCCGGCAAAAAACAGCCGAAATATCTCAACTCGCCAGAAACCCCTGTTTTTCACAAGGGTAAAGAGTTGTACGGTCTTGCCAATGTTCGTCAAGCCTATACCGACATCCCCAAATTGTTGGTGGTAGAAGGGTATATGGATGTTGTAGCGCTGGCGCAATTTGGTATTCGCTACGCAGTTGCAACACTTGGCACTGCCTGTGGTGAGGAACATTTAAAGCTGGCTTTTAAATACACCCAAGAAGTGGTGTTCTGTTTTGATGGCGATAAAGCCGGTAGGAATGCAGCCAAGCGAGCGCTTGAGAATTCCCTTCCAGCTATGGAAGACGGTCGAAGCGTAAGATTTTTATTTCTGCCCGAAGGTGAAGACCCTGACACATTAGTCAGAAAAGTGGGTGCGCAAGCCTTTGAGAACATGGTCGCGCAATCCGTCGCATTAGAAGAGTATCTCTACGAAGTTGCCGGAGTTGGACTTAATCTAAACTCTTTAGAGGGTAAAGCGAGTCTTAGTAAAAAAATGGCTCCGCTATTGAGCTTGTTGCCCGAAGGCGTTTATCGAGAGTTGATGCAAAACCAGTTGGCTCAACACACGGGGCTGAGTCGAGAAAACCTCGATGAACTGGCGCTGCTGTCGATACCAAAGCTTGCGGAAGATACGCCGGATTTAACCAGTGATTCGCGTTTGCCACAAGACCCGCGAGTTGGGTCAGCACACGCAAATGCTGAAAACCAGCGAATGGATAATTGGCCTGACACGCCAGAATACAGCCCGGCAGATTATGAGTCGAGCCAGTATACGCAATATGAGCCTAAAAAACCGAAGCCCGGTAAAACGTCATCGTATGACAAGCGTAAAGATGATGAGCAGGGCGGACATAGTTCAGGCAGTGCTAGCAAGTTTGCGCTACAGCCGGTGCGTCGTTTATTGGCATTGTTGGTTCAGCATCCAGAACTTGCAAGACAAGTAGAACTGACAAATTTATTAACGCTCGATAACCAAACCGAGTTGGCGCAAATTGCAGAGCTTATAGGTTTATTAAGAGAACGCCCCCAGCTTGATAATGCGCAAAAGGTTTGCATTGCTTGGCAGGCACGTTTTGGTGAATCGCGCTCTAAACTGCTGGCCGAGCTTTCAGCGACAGATCTGTTAGCAGGGTCACAGGGACGTATTGAATACAACCCAAGCGAAGAATTTCGCTCCTGTGCGTTTCAGTTACAAAATTGGTTAGGGCAGCGCAAAATTCGTCATCTTGAAGATAGGCTTTATCAGCAAGCGTTGACGTTAGAAGAGCAAAAGCAGCTCAGCATTGAAATATTAAATTTAAAAAAGCAACTTTTACAATCTGCGCAAGCAGAAAAACTACGAGAGCAAAATCTCGGAACAACCAAGCACTAGCTTGTGCACAGCGGTATAGAAACACACAAACTAACACATCGAACAATCAGCGTAGGAGGTTGCTAGAGCAATAACCGTTTTGTTTTGATGTAAGCAAACACCTGCAAGCGGCTTGAACAGTTGATTTCTTAGATTAAATCTCAATATTCAAGCTATAATTGAGCGTTT
The DNA here is from genome assembly GCF_054658275.1 of Sessilibacter sp. MAH3. Classification (NCBI taxonomy): domain Bacteria; kingdom Pseudomonadati; phylum Pseudomonadota; class Gammaproteobacteria; order Cellvibrionales; family Cellvibrionaceae; genus Sessilibacter; species Sessilibacter sp. MAH3. Next base: position 62,644 of record NZ_BAAGIE010000003.1, read on the forward strand.
AACGCTCTTCGTTTCTACTGGTTTTAAATAAGGTTAATAATGACCGATAACGCCCAGCAACAGTCCCGAATTAAAGAACTGATCACGCGCGGACGAGAGCAAGGTTTCCTGACCTACGCAGAAGTAAGTGATCACTTGCCAGACGATATCTCCGATCCAGATCAGGTCGAAGAAATTATCCAAATGATTAACGACATGGGTATTCAGGTGTTTGAAACAGCGCCCGATGCCGATCAGTTGATCATGTCTGAAAACGACTCCTCTACCGATGAAATCGCTGCTGCTGAAGCTGCCGCTGCACTTGCGGCCGTAGAAACTGAAGCTGGTCGCACCACCGACCCAGTACGTATGTACATGCGCGAAATGGGCACCGTAGAGCTGCTCACTCGTGAAGGCGAAATCGCTATCGCCAAACGCATTGAAGAAGGTGTGCGTGAGTTAATGCATGCCTTGGCGTTTTGGCCCGGTGCAGTACAAAAAGTCGTTGAAGAATACGATCTAGTAGAAAAAGAAGAGCGTCGTTTGGTTGATGTTGTTTCTGGCTGGTTAGATCCCGCCGAAGACGTTCCTGCTGCTGAAATCGTTCCGAGTAACGTCGATGACGACGAAGAAGCCGAAACCACAACAACAACGGCGGACGTAGACAGCGACGATGATGAAGAAGAATCTCCTTCAACGGATGACGACGATGAAACTCAAGGCGGCGTAGATCCCGAAGAAGCTAAACAACGCTTCTCGTTACTGCGCGAGCAATTGATTAAAGCTGACACTGCTTTGGCAGCTCATGGCCGTGAAAGCAAAGAAGTTGAAGCCGAACTCGAAGCATTGGGTGAAATCTTCAAATTCTTCAAGCTTGCGCCTCGTCAGTTCGAGCCACAATACAACTATGTTCGCAGTGTTCTAGAGCGTGTTCGCCAAGAAGAACGCAACATCATGACGTTGTGTGTGCGCAAGGCCAAAATGCCACGCAAAGACTTCATCAAAGAATTCCCAGGCAACGAGCAAGACGAAACCTGGATACCAAGCATTATTGGTAAAGGTCGCGCCTACTCAGAAAACCTACGCGCTGTGCAAGTCGATATCATGCGCGCCCAGCGTAAATTGCTACAAATTGAAGAAGAAACCGGCCTCGACCTAAGTGCCATTAAAGAAATCAACCGTCGCATGTCGATTGGCGAAGCACGTGCACGTCGCGCCAAAAAAGAAATGGTTGAAGCCAACTTGCGTTTGGTGATTTCTATCGCGAAAAAATACACCAACCGTGGTTTGCAATTCTTAGATCTTATTCAAGAAGGCAACATCGGCTTGATGAAAGCGGTAGATAAGTTCGAATACCGTCGTGGTTACAAGTTCTCAACCTACGCCACATGGTGGATTCGTCAGGCAATTACGCGTTCTATTGCCGACCAAGCACGTACCATTCGTATTCCGGTGCACATGATCGAAACCATTAACAAGCTAAACCGTATTTCACGGCAAATGCTGCAAGAAATGGGTCGTGAACCAACGCCAGAAGAACTTGGCGAACGCATGGACATGCCAGAAGATAAAATTCGCAAAGTGCTAAAAATTGCCAAAGAGCCAATCTCCATGGAGACGCCCATTGGTGATGACGAAGATTCGCACTTGGGCGACTTTATTGAAGACACCACAGTGCATTCACCGGTTGATACCGCCACCGGCCAAGGCCTAACCGAAGCCACCCGCGAAGTACTTGCAGGCCTAACCGCCCGCGAAGCCAAAGTACTGCGCATGCGTTTTGGTATCGACATGAACACCGACCACACCCTAGAAGAAGTGGGCAAACAGTTTGACGTAACCCGTGAGCGTATTCGACAAATCGAAGCAAAAGCCCTGCGCAAGCTACGTCATCCATCACGTTCAGACCACCTTCGCAGCTTTTTGGACGAATAAACAACATCGTATTAAAAAAGCTGGAAACCAAGCTTTGGGCGCCCTATAATGGCGCCCGCATTTCAAAACAGCCTCGGCTGTCACTTCAAAATTTTTTGCATTGTTGGCCTAACCAACAACTCGCAAAAACCAAGAAGGTTTAAATGGGCCTGTAGCTCAGCTGGTTAGAGCACACGACTCATAATCGTTAGGTCCTCGGTTCAAGTCCGAGCAGGCCCACCATTTTAACCTTCTAAATAAAAGTGTTAGAAAACATAACCATTTCTGAAACCCTCTTTTGTATTTCAAAGCCTCATATTTCTGTTTTTTCGGCTGTCCTAGTAACTGCTTCTCCAAAAGATCTACATAAAATCCTAGGTTACATTACCCGAATAGCTTTGATATTTTCCCCGCTTTGATGTGAAAGGCCAAATAGGGCTCCATTAAAGCTAAAAACGATAAAATAAACAAAGGGAGTTAAAGGAAGGCGAAATGGAAGTTTGTATCAAACACTGCAACAACATTGACTTGGCAACAATTTCAATAGGCAACAATAAGCTAAACATCAAATTTGCTCCTAATGGCACAGGAAAAAGTACGCTTGCAAATGCAATTCGACTTAGTCAAATGGATAGCAAAGACTCTCTAAATGAGCTAATGCCATTCAAATACAGAGAAAGTAATCCTGACGGCAATCAGCCCACTGTTACTGGCATAGAAGGCATCGGCGCAACAATGTGTTTTAATGAGGCGTATGTCAACCAATTCACATTCAAACCAGATGAACTTCTCGATAAGAGCTTCGACATTCTAATCAGGGATGACAATTACAAAGCAACCGAGCAAGAAATCAATCAACTTGTTCGAAATATCCAAGAACAATTCACCAATAATCCTGACCTTGAAAAGCTAATAAAAAACTTAAAAGCTCTGAGTGATGCATTCAAAGTTACCGCAAATGGCGGCCTATCTAAAGCCTCCAGCGGTATGAAAGGTTTGTCCAGTGGAAATAAGATCGAGCATATTCCAGCTAGTTTAGAAGTTTACCAGCCATTCATTCAAAGCAAAAAAAGTGTCAGCTGGATAGATTGGCAAACCAAGGGGCACAAAGAGTTCTCAGAGTTATCAAATAGCTGCCCTTTTTGCTCGTCTGACGCCACTGAAAAAAAAGAACAAATTGAAAAGGTAGGCAAGGAATACAATAAAAACTTAATTAACAATCTAGTCAAGATCATTAGTATCATTCAAGACCTAGGCGAATTCTTCTCAGAAGATACGCGGAATAAGCTAGACATTATCTCTTCACTAAAAGACGGTATCGAGAAAGAACACGAAACTTTCATAGTGAACATCAAATCTCAAATAGACGATCTAATCGAAAAACTAGAAAGAACAAGAGCACTGTCAAGCTTCCACTTTCAAGAAGGGGAAAATGTTGGTGCGAAACTACCAACCTATAAGATAGACCTTCAGTTCTTTGACACACTCAATTCCGAAAAAACGAGAGAAGCAACCGACAGAATTAACCAATCGATCGACGACCTTGTACTTCAGGCTGGCCCACTGCAAGGTAAGATAAATATTCAGCGAAGAAAGATCACTCAACTAATCGAAAAACATCAGACGGATATAAATAGCTTCCTAATAAATGCAGGCTACAAATATATAGTTGAAATCATTGGAGAAGGAGAGCAGTCGCAGCTAAAGCTTAAGCATGTGGATCACTCTATACACATAAGCGGTGGTACTCAGCACTTAAGCTTCGGAGAGCGTAACGCTTTTTCTATCGTATTGTTCATGTACGAGTGTTTATCCAAGAAACCAAATTTGATCATACTCGACGATCCAATCTCATCTTTTGACAAGAACAAAAAATATGCAATTTTGGAAATGCTATTCAAACGAAAACCAGAGCATTGCCTTAAAAACAAAACAGTTTTATTGCTGACACACGATGTTGAACCAATTATCGACACTGTAAAAGCAGTTAAAAAGCAATTTAAGGGTCAAGTATTCGCATCATACCTACGCCTTCAAGATGGAAATATAACCGAGCAACAAATTAAAGAAGAAGATATCAAAACATTTGCCCAGATTTGCACGGGAATTCTTAGTACAGACTGTAGCGAAATAACCAAATTAATATATCTACGCAGACGCTTTGAAATTCTTGACGACAAAGGGGACGCATATCAGGTGCTATCAAACCTATTCCATAAAAGGACAGAGCCGCGGGATTATCGAGAGCCAGCGAACGAAGAAGGAGAGTACCCTCTGATGAGCGACAATGCTTTAGAAGCAGGAAGAAGTGAGATTAATAGGTTTATTGACGGCTTCGAATACGACGCGCTTTTAGAAAGATTGCTAAATACCGCCCAGATTAAGAGTTTGTATTTCAGTTGTGAAAATGGATATGAGAAGCTTCAGCTTTGCCGTATTTTAATGGGAAAAAAAGCTAATAACTCTGTGATTAAAAAATTTATCAATGAGACTTACCATATCGAAAATGAATATATTTGCCAGCTTGATCCGACTAAATACGATCTTATCCCTCAATACGTAATTAATGCGTGTGATAAGATGATAGAAGAGATTCTCGATTAGATGTCTCTGAATTTACTCATCTTGTTTCCAACAAACCGTGTTAAGTTAGGCTTGAATTACTCTTAGACATAGAAAAATATCACGTATTTTTCTATGTCAATTTGAGGCTAGTTATTCATCCATCGACAGTAATGGCCGACTATACCAGCTGGCCTCTTTTCAAGAAAATTGCACTTATTATCCGAAACCAAGAGTTGTATTTTTCTTATTAATTTTTAATTTTCAGGAGCGTTTATAATCGAGACCGTTGATGTTTGACTTTCTACAGGTTTAAAGATCAAACCCGTTAGTTTTGCTTCTTCGATTGCAGCCTTAAATGTTTCAGTACAGTAAACGGCAGTTAGATTTTCTTCGGTTTTAAACAATAATTCCGAAAAGTGCTCGGCTCGTGGTGAAACAGATAAAATGTTCGCGTATTCATCTTCCAAACTATCGACCGTAACTCCTTTCGATTCAACAGTAACCAATGGATTAAAGAAAAACCCAGTTTTTAATTGGTTATTGTGTTCGTAAAATACCTCAATAAGTTCACCTGATGCTGAATCTTCAAAAAATGCTTTTAGAGTAGAACTTTTCTTTAAGCGTTCCAGTGCTTTATCACTAAAGAATAACTTGCCCATTAGGCCAGAGATGTCAGCTTGTAACAGATTACTACCTTCCGGTTCTAACTGAATTTTAACTTTCTTCCAATCGCCAACGTATTTTTTAGGGCCGGGATCACACAAGTAGAGTACTTGTTGAAAGATATAAGGCTCGTCACAATACTCATCCATTATTTTGTGGGGAGAGGGTTGAAGATAATTCGAGTAATCTAGTTGAACCTCATACAACATTGTTTTAACCTTTTTTGTTAGCACTAAATTGAGGGTTAGCTGCTAAAAACTGGGCGGTTTTATTACCGTCGTCATCGTATTCTATTGCTTCGATTCCTTTGTCGTCCAGATCAATAACCGCTTGAGCGTCCATGTTCTTAAACGTTTCGGAATTTTTAAAAATGAATTTTGGGTGAGCACAGGTCTCAAATCTAAATTGTATTATACGCAACTGAAGTTTCAAAGACTCTTCTGTCGGTGTATTGTTGGGGTTGATTTTTCTATTAATCCAGCCATTGATATAGGCTTCTTTGCCGAGATTCAGATGTGGTGCGCGCATAGTATGAGATTTTGCAACGGCATTGTTGTCGAGCGCAACTTTACTAGATGGTAACGCTACTCCATTTATTTCATCATCAATTCGTATTTTATGCATTGCTAAAACCAGTCTTGCTGGATAAGCCAGGACTTCTTTCCATGGCACTATGTGATGAGCGTGGCATCCATCTGGTACAGGAATACCTACTTTATTTAAATTATTACGAAGTTTACTTGGTTTACCTTTTTCGGATGATAATTCACGAGTTGACATTTGACCAGCTTGCGCTCGGAACTTTTTTAAACTTTGATTTGCAATTCGATCTTCTAATTTGGCGATCAATTTAATATGGTTGTACAAGATGGATATGTTTTTAGAATCTTCAGGTTTGATATTTTGAGCTTTTTTTAAAAATTGTTGAATAATATGATTCAGTACCTGCCTAGGTTGAAAGCTTGTCATTTCAATTGCTCCATCAATTATCGGTAATCCGGTAATGTCACAAATATTTTCCAGTAAAAGTGTGAACTAATTATCGGTTAATGGAATCGTGAGAATGGCGAATGTAAAATAATTTGCACTGTATATTTTTAATTATATTGGAAGTTATCTGTAATAACTTTTATTTGAAATTTACCGTGTAAAACTGAAAGGTCGGTAGGCTAAATATAATTTAGGAGGCTTAAACTGGAAGATTATGTATTTTTAGATATAGAAGCGAGCGGTTTGAATTTTGATTCTTATCCCATTTAAGTCGCACTGGTGAAAGGGGGTATAAATAAATCTTGGTTAATAAAACCCGAATCGAATTGGACGTATTGGAGTGTACAAGCAGAAAGTCTTCACGGAATTAAACGCGAAACGCTACTGCAAGAGGGTATTGACGCAGGTATTGTGGTTGATGAAATTAATGCATTTTTAGCCGACGAATTTGTGGTTTATAGCGACGCACCGCAGTGGGATGATGATTGGATTAATATTTTGTATTCCGCTGTAGGTAAAACCAAATCGTTTTATGTTCACTCCGTGTATGAATTAATGAGTGAACAAGAAAAGCTTAGTTTTGAGAGTTATCGGCAACAGTTTGTTGAAGCCAAAGAGTTTAATTTGCACCGTGCCAAAGACGATGCCTTAATGCTTAGCAAGGCTTATCGGTTATTAAGATCAAATAATTAAATCGGTTTAAATTTATGAAGTGCACGTCCATGTGCTTAGTAAATTCCGTTTATCTGTAATAAAAGAACTCGATTAAATTATTATTCAACGATTTTTTGTTTAAAAAGTTCTTGGTTAAACATTCTTTGATTAAACAAACGCGTACACAACACCCACAATAATAAATACGGCGCTGGCAACAAAGCGGGTAATTTTAAGTGGAATGCGTTGCATTAGATATTCGCCTGCAAATACTACCGGTACGTTGGCGAGTAGCATGCCAAGGGTTGTACCCATGGTCACCCACAATACGGATTCGAATTGTGCACCAAGCAATACGGTAGCAATTTGGGTTTTATCACCAATTTCGGCCAAAAAGAATAATACGGTTGAGGCCACAAAGGCGCCGTATTTTTGCATGGCAGAATCTTCGCTGTCGTCTTTATCGGGCACCAATAACCACAAACCCAATGCGATAAAGCTACCGGCAACCAGCCACTGGCCTATATTACTTTGCAAGTATTGAGCGATAAAATCGCCAAACCAAGCAGAAACGCCGTGGTTTAGTAGTGTCGCGACTAATATACCAAGAATGATTGCCCACTTGTTGCGAAACTTAGCAGCTAAAAACAGCGAGAGGAGTTGGGTTTTATCACCGATTTCGGCCAGTGCCACGGTGGTGCTGGAGATTAGAAAGGCGTCCATAAAAAGCTCCGGTGGGATACAAAAACATAAGGTAAACAACGACCTCCCACCAATGGAGTCGTTACTTACCTTAGGTCTTGTCAATGCCGGTATGGGCACGATGCAGCCATAAGCCATTGTGGGCTCAAGTATGTTGACTGCCTCTCTCTGCTGTGGGTTTGGTATCAAAAACACCGGTATCACTTTATGTGATTAACCCTAACTACGAGAAGACTACTCCCCCAAGGAGGACGCCATTTTATAAAACTTGAGCCGAATTGCAAGTTAGGCGTTTATTTTATTACGAAATTGCGCAAAATAAGATCTGGCAAATTTGATGGTAAAATCAGAAGCTCCTCAGGAAAGCTCAGAACGAATTGAAATTACAAAGGTATGGTGTGTATAAATTAGAAGAAGCTTTACAAAAAGCTTTACACAAAGAAAAACAACTGCGTGTGGTCGGTTTTGACGATGCTCCCTTTCAAAAAGCGCGAGGTTCTGTAGTTAATCTTTCGGGAATTATTTGTTCGAATACACGTTTTGAAGGTATGTTATGGGGAGAATTAGAAAAAGACGGTACTAATGCAACCGAGGTGTTAATTGAATTACTCACCAATAGTAAATTTTATTCGCAGCTACACCTAGTGCTAACCGATGGTATTGCTTTTGATGGTTTTAATATTATCGATTTACCTAAATTAAGCATCGCGCTTAATTTACCTTGCATTGCTGTTATGCGAAAAATGCCCAATTTAACGGCCATTAATGACGCTTTAAAAAACTTTGATGATTATACAAGCCGTTACGAATTGGTTTTAAAGGCAGGTGAAATTTATCAACACGACGCCTTTTATTTTCAATGTGCAGGTTGCAGCAGCGACACTGCCGCAAGAGCACTTATAAAGCTAACCCATACCGGTAACGTGCCAGAAGCCCTGCGCTTGGCTCATTTGATAGGCTCGGCCGTAAAAACCGGTCAAAGCGGTAAACGTGCTTAATTATTGCGAAGAAAAAATTGGCAGCCTCTAACTAGACATTAAATAGGCCAGTCCGAGGCTGATGAATTATTCAGGAATTCCTAAGACAAGTTCGGCTACTGCTCTTCGCCAAACATATCTTGATTGTTAGAGCTTTTCGAAGCTGGTGCATTTACCTTAGGATTTTCAATGGTTAATGGTTTTTTATTGTCTTTGGTTTCTTCGAGCGATTCGTCGGCAGCGATAAAGTCTACTTCTAGTTCGGCTTTTTCAACAAAATAACTGGGTAGTTCCGCTTTAATGGCGGGCGCTAAATTTTTGAATTCACCAACCTGTTTTACTAAGTTCCCTTTACCGCTAATTAACTGGTTTTCTGCTTTACCATAAGCTTCGGCGGCGGTGTCTATGCCTTTTTTAATTTTCTCAAAGCTAGCTAAAAATGTATTAAGCTTTTTAAAGACACCTTCTGCCTTGTTGGCAAGCGCTGCGGTGTGTTTATTTTGATCTTCGTAACGCCACAGTTGGCGCACAATATTTAAGCTTGTTAATAGCGTTGTTGGTGTGGCGACCAGTACGTTGTTTTCAATGGCTTGTTGGAACAGTGTTTCGTCGGATTTTAGCGCCTCAACAAATGCCGATTCTATGGGTATAAACATAAATACCATTTCTGGTGAGTTTAAACCTGGTAATTTGTAATAGTCGCGGTCAGCTAATTCTTTTATGCGATCAGCCACGGCTTGAACATGTTCTTTTAACGCTTGTGTGCGTTCTAAATCGTCTTCGGCATTTACAAAACGTGTGTAGGCGTTTAACGACACTTTGGCGTCAATAATTAAATGTTTATCTTGTGGTAAATACACAATAACGTCGGGTCTGCGCTTACCTTCTTCGGTTTTAATGCTCACTTCGTGTTGGTAATCTTTACCCAGTTGCAAACCACTGCGATCCAGCACGTTTTCTAATACCAGTTCACCCCAGTTGCCTTGTAGTTTTTTTTGGCCCCGTAATGCGGTAGAAAGCTCGTGTGCTTCTGTGGTGATTTTTTGGTTTAATTCTTTAAGTTGTTGCAGCTCTTTGCGTAATAAACCTTGCTGTTCTGAATCTCGGTGATGAATTTCTTGAACTTCTTTTTTAAAGCTATCAATCGATTGCTGAAATGGATTCATTACCGCGTGTAGCGAAATTTTGCTGTTTTCTTGTAAGGCCTTGGTCTTAGCATCCAAAATCTCGTTAGATAACAGTTTAAATTGCTCCGCTAGACTATTTTTTTGTTTCTCAAAATTCTCTAGTTCGCGTTTATGGCTAGCTTCGCGTTCGTTTTGCTCCGTTGCTAATTTATCGTACTGGCTTTGCAAGTGTTGGTACTTGCCTAAAAGAGCGTCGTATTTTTCTTGTGCTTGCAGTACTGCATTTTTATATTCAGTGATTTGTTTACTAATTTCTTCTTCGCGACTCTCAATGGCGCGTAATTTTTTACCCTCGGTCGCTAAGGCATCTTTTAATTGATTAATAACGTCTCTGGCTTCGCGTTGATCTTTTAAGGTTTCATTGTGACGTTGTTGTAGCTCAACGACTTGTGCTTCAACAGATTTTTTTTCGGCTAAACTGGTTTGAAGTTGTTTTTCGGTGTTGTGGTGATTTTGTTGCCACTGGGCAAGTTGCGCTTCGTATTGAGTGATTTTATCGTTTAGGTTTGCGCGTTCAGTGCTAAGTTGTTGCTCAACAAATTTGGCGGCATTTAAGCGTTCTTGCAGTTGGCCTTCGGTAATTTTTAAGCCTTGCAGTTCTTGCTGCGCTGCACGTAATTCTTGTTCCCGTGCTTGGTGTTGTTCGGTGAGTAACATCAACTGACGGTTACTTTGTTCGTAATCACTTACCGCGCTGGCGAGCTTCTTCGATTGTTTTAACAGTACGATTAATAACCATGCGCAAGTCAGCAATAACAACACGGTTATCGCAAAAAAATACACATTTGGGCTCCCGGCTAGGGTTTCCATACTAACTCCACAGTTTTCTTACATAAAAGCGCATTGTTGAGCGCATTTGGGGTTATTTCAAGCTGAATTTCGACTAACTTCTTATCGACGCTGCCAAGCCTACAAGGCGTATCAATGCAGACATTGTAGCCTTTTGAAGGAGCGATTCATAATCGGTTAAAGGTTGCGTTTAATGAAACGTCTTTTGCCGAGGAATTGAAAGACGTTAGAGAGCTGGACGGGTTATGTGGAGAGGTTTTTGGATTAGGAATTAAATAACATGTGGATTTATAAACATTTCGCCTCACGTATAGGAGGCTCTGATTAACTCATCCCTGATTTAATCGAGCTTATAATACAACATTAAACCAGGGATTATTAAATCAGTTTTGGCGAGTTGCTTGTTTCATTTGTCGAACATAATAGCTAATCGATTCGATAATTTCGGCTTTCGATTGAAATACATCAATGTATTTAATCACCGAAGAGCCACTGATAACACCGTCTAGTTGAGCCTGTTTTGCCTGCAAAATTTGCGCGGGCGTGCTTACGCCAAAACCCAACAACAAAGGCGTTTTGGTGATGGATTTAATTTTTTCGATAAACTCCTGCTTAGGCATGGTTGCAGCGAGTTCGGCGCCGGTGACTCCGGGGCGCGACATTAAATAAAAGTACGCACATTGTTGACCGGCAATTTTTTCTAAGCTGGTCAAATCAATGTTAGGTGGAATCATAAATACCGGCGCAATGTGATGTTTATTGGCGCTGTTTAAATAGGGTTCTGCCTCGTGAATAGGTACATCGGCTACTAAAATAGAGTCCACGCCGGAGCTTTTTGCCATCTGGTAGAATTGATCTAGCCCGGTTTTAAAAACAAGGTTCGCATACACCAATAGGCCAATTGCAATGTTTGGGTTTAAGGCGCGAATGCTTTCAATGATGTGAAAACATTGTTGCGTATTGATGTGATGTTTAAGTGCGCGAAGATTTGCCTGTTGTATAACCGGGCCGTCGGCTAGAGGGTCTGAGAACGGAATTCCCAATTCTAGCGCATCGCAGCCTTCATCAATTAATGCCTGAATAATGTGTAACGAGGTTTCATAGTTTGGATCACCTAGCGTTACAAAAGGCACAAATGCGAGTTCGTTATTATGTTTTAAACGCTGGAAAACCTCATCGTAGCGATTACGCATGTTGAATACTCCCAGATTCGAGAATTTTTTGTACCGTAAAAATATCCTTGTCGCCGCGGCCGGAAATGTTCACGATTATTATCGTATCAGTGGTACATTTTTTCGCGACCTTTAGCGCATAAGCAAGTGCATGAGAAGATTCCAGTGCTGGAATAATACCTTCTTTTTCGGCCAATAGTTGAAAGGCTGCGATGGCTTCTTTGTCGGTAGCACTTACGTACTCTGCGCGTTTAATGTCGCGAAGATAGGCGTGTTCCGGGCCGATGGAGGGAAAATCCAAACCGGCAGAAACCGAATAAGATTCAAGAATTTGTCCGTCGGAATTTTGCAAAACCGGTGCTTTCATGCCGAACATAATACCGGTAGAACCTTTCATAATGGCAGCACCGTGATGATTAGTATCTACACCTAATCCAGCCGGTTCAACGCCAATTAATTGTACGGATTTATCCGCTAAAAAATCGGCAAATATGCCAATTGCGTTTGAACCTCCACCCACACAGGCAATAACTTGGTCTGGCAGTCGTCCCGCCTGTTTGATAATTTGTTGGCGGGCCTCTTTACCAATAATTCGCTGGAATTCGCGCACAATGGTGGGGTAGGGATGTGGCCCGGCCGCGGTGCCTAATAAATAGTGTGAATCTTCGTAGGAACCTATCCAATCTCTAAAGGCACTGTTGCAGGCGTCTTTTAAGGTGGCTGATCCGCTGGTTACGGGAATGATTTCTGCATCCATTAATTTCATGCGAAAAACATTGGGGCTTTGTCGTTCTATGTCTTTTGCGCCCATATGAACGCGGCACTTTAAATTTAATAACGCGCAGGCGAGTGCCGTAGCAACACCGTGTTGACCAGCACCAGTTTCAGCAATAATAGATGTTTTACCCATGCGTTTGGCGAGTAGGGCCTGCGCCAATACTTGATTGGTTTTGTGAGCGCCGCCATGCAATAGATCTTCGCGCTTTAGATAAATTTTTGCGGGTGTATTTTCCGCTAGGTTTTTACACAAGGTTAATGGCGTTGGTCTACCGGCATATTCACTTAATAGGGTGCTAAGTTCTTGATTAAATGCTGGGTCTTCTACGGCTTCTATAAAGGCCTGTTCTAAATCAAGCAGTACCGGCATTAAAATTTGCGGTACAAACATACCGCCGTAGTCGCCAAAATAAGGGTTTATCAGAGGTAACATTAACGCAAAGCCCCGTGTTGAGAAATTGGATAGGTTCCATACAATAAATTATCGCAGGCGTTTTCTAAGTCTGGTTGCATCATCAAATGACTGCCAATAAGAAAGCCATTAGCGTGGGCGCTTAGCTTGCAAATATCTTGATAATCCGTAATGCCTGATTCAGAAATTATGGCGCTGCGATGATCTATATGTTGGGAAAGTTCGACGGTTTTATTGATATCAGTTTGCAGTGTTCTTAAATCACGATTGTTTATGCCGACAATTTTGGGTTTCAGTATTTTTGCACGTTCTAATTCGTCGAAATTACTGATTTCTGTAATGATCTCCAAACCTAATTGATCGGCTAGGGCATGCAAACGCCGATATTGATCATCCGATAAAATTGAAAGCATCAGCAGAATCGCATCCGCGCCTAGAAGCGCGGCCAGTTTTATTTGATATTCATCGATGATGAAATCTTTGCACAAAATAGGTAAGCGTGTTAACGATCTTGCCGCGGCTAAATTGTGAAAGCTGCCGTGGAAATATTCTTCGTCGGTTAATACAGAGATTACACCGGCGTGTTTGTTGTATATGTTAATGATATCCGGTAGGTGAAAGTGTTGGCGAATAATACCTTTTGAAGGGCTTGCCTTTTTACACTCCAAAATAAAAGTAGGGTTGGGTTTTTTGAGGGCGTCAAAAATTTTAAAAGACAGCCTTTTAGGTTTTGGATCTATAAATCCATAGCTCGATTTTAGCTGTTTTACGTGTTCTCGTTTTGAAAATACAATTTTTAATAACGTGTTTTTACCGTTCATAATTTTTCCAAAAACTAAAAGTTAATGATTTTACCGCGTTCAAAACTAATCAGTAACTAAGCCTCAGTTGCTAGAGATTCTTGTTGTAAAAACGAATAAATCTAATCGTAGGCTCCAACGAGTTGTCTTAAGAACAGTTCCGGCTCACCGTTGTTAATGACGTCGAGCGCCGCACGTGTAGCTTGAGGCAGCGTTTTAAAAACTTTGGCGGCTACTAATAATAACCCGGCGTTAGCGGCAACTATTTGTTTAAATGTTAGATCTGCACTTCCGTTTAAAACTGCTTTTTCGGTGAGCACTATATTTTTGGGTTTGTTACAAATAATGGCGCTCCAAGGTTTTACCGATAAATTGACCGAGCTTGGTGTTAGATTGTGCTGCACCACTTTTTTTTGATTAATTTCGGTTATTTTGGTCGCGGCATGCAGTGAAAAACCTGAAACACCGGGACTATAGACAATGAACGCTCGCTCTATAGAAAAGGTGGAAAAGCACTCGGCAATAGGTTTAATTAAATTAGGATTGTCTATACAAATAAAATATACGTTTGCCCGTAGCGGATTATCCAGTATTGAGAAAATTCCTTCGATATAGTTTTGATGTTTGCTTGCGTGATTGACAATTTTTTGTTTGTAAACCTTTTTATGCCCCTTAGTTAAGACCGATTTCTCGCGTCTATTGTGCCGTTCGTGTAGAGAGTTTGAATGTATGTACCCAAACTTGAATTGGTTTAGACTACTAAGAGCATAATTAAATACAGAATTTTCAGTTAAGCGGTTTTCTAAAAAGCCCTTGTGCAATTGCTGGCCAATGTAACTGTGTTGATTTACTGTATAATCACGAATAAAAATATAGGCGCCTAAATAGGCGGCCACCAAACTTGCCGTTAACGTAATGTTAATGGTTTTATTGTTATGTTCGAAAACAGTAACTTCTACAATGGGATGTTTAACATCTTGAAAGCTAGCATTGTAGTTTTGTTGAGATAGCCACTGTTTTATGTTTGCAGCAAATTCTGGTTCTGTTTGTCCAGTAATTTTATTGGCGACGAGCATAATTGCTAATTCGTGAGGATCAATCTCGCCATTAAAAACACCGTGTAGTATCTCGTGGGATTCACTGGCACTTATATTTAAATGGTCTTCAAACAGCAACTTGAGCCATTGAGGATTCATGTTGCTCCAAAGTTAAATAATTAACGGTATTTTCAAGCAGTTTTTGCCCGTAGATAGTTAAGATCGATTCTGGGTGAAATTGAAATCCAACCACTTTCTTGGATTCGTTCGCAATGGCCATCACTAATGAATCTTGAGAAACCGCGATAATATCTAAATCGGGGGGAATCGCCGTGGCAACTAAGCTATGATATCTGGCCACCTTTATGGTGGACGATAAGCCTGAGAATATAGGATGAAAGCTGTGATAGATATCGCAGGCCTTGCCATGTACCACCATGGGTGCACGTTCAACTAAACCGCCAAAATGTTGCACCAATGCTTGATGACCTAAACAAATACCAATAATTGGTACCTTGCCAACCACCAAATTAATTAGCTCCGACATACAGCCGGCGGTTGTCGGGTTACCTGGGCCGGGGCTTAGCATCAGTAGGCGTTTTTCAGGTTCATCCAATAAATGTTCGGCTATTTTCGTTGCTGGCACATTATTACGAAATACAGTGACGTCGTGATTCATCAATTGTAATTGTGCGACCAGGTTGTAGGTAAATGAATCGAAATTATCCAATAAAATAATTTTCATACACCGCCTCCAGTTTTTATGGCATTGATAACAGCTTGCGCTTTGTGTCGCGTTTCATCCGTTTCAGACTGTGGGTCGGAGTCAAACACAACGCCCGCGCCTGCTTGAATACAGGCAATGTTGTTTTTAACAAAGGCGCTGCGAATTACGATGCAAGTATCCATGTTACCGTTGCTATCAAAATAACCAACAGCACCGCCGTAGCTGCCACGACGTTTATTTTCTACAATGCGAATAAGTTCTGCGGCGCGTATTTTTGGCGCGCCTACTAAGGTGCCCATATTCATGCAGGCTTGGTAAGCGTGAAGTGTATCGAGATCTAAATTTAAAGTGCCGGTGACTCGGCTTACCAGATGCATCACATGAGAATAGCGATCGACCTTGAGTAATTCAGGTACACAGCGTGTGCCAGGTTCGCTAATTCTGGCTACGTCGTTGCGGGCCAAATCCACCAGCATCATGTGTTCGGCGAGTTCTTTATTATCTTGTCTAAGTTCTAATTCAATGCGGCTGTCTAAATCAGAATTTAATTCGCCACTTTGGGTTTTACCGCGGGGTCGTGTTCCTGCAATTGGGTAAACCTCTATAACTCGGTTTGATGCTTGGTATTTTAAAGCGCTTTCGGGAGAGGCGCCGAACAAGACAAAATCACTGGTTTTGAGATAAAACATGTAGGGGCTGGGATTGGTGATTTTTAACATGTAGTAAGCATTAAACGTGTTATAACAAGGTACATAAAATGCTCTTGATGGAACCACCTGAAATACATCGCCAGCAATAATATTGTCTTTTAAGCGCTTAACCGTGTCGCTAAAGTCTGGGTCTGAAACATTGCTCTCTTCTACGCAATCGATAGATTTAATGCTTCGGTTATAGTGAATGTCTTGCTGACAAATCTCTTGGATATAAAGATTGCGATTATCAACAGTGGCATTATTTTCGATGTGTCCATTGTTTGGAAAAATATGCGATATTATTTTAGTGGTTTTATGCTGGTGATCGATAATAATTTGAGTTTCACTGACATAAAAAATGTAATCCGGGCAATCATTAAAATCAGTGTCTACCTGTGGTAAACGCTCAATATTACCAATTAAATCGTAAGCAAATACACCTGCGACCATTATGGGTTCTTCGCCATCTTCGATAGTTATGGCGTTTAAAAAAAATCGAAGTGGTTCAAAAACTGTTTTGTGCAGCAGGCGTTTTTCTTCATCTAAATTTGCGTCTGCGCGAGTAAACTCAAACCGTGCGGTTTTTTCAGTGGCTTCACTTAGGTAATCAACCAAGTAATCACACAAAGATTTTAATAAATTGTCGCCGTTGTTCGACAGGCTTACGACGCTGATAGTTAGGTCGTTGCAAGTTATTTTTAGTGCCGCATCTATAATGAGTATGCTTTTAAGCCGATCTTTACTGGTGACATCTGCCGATTCAAGCAGTACAGATTCTTGATTATCTTCTACAAGCGTTTGAAACACATCAAGTGGTTGTTCTTGATAATAACCGGTCCTTTCGATTGCTCGGGCCGTTAATTTTTTACTCGACAACCGGTTTATATCAAACATGTCGAATACCTTTATTTGTCTGTATTAATTTATATGTGTTTATCGATAGGAACCTCTGATTAACTCATCCATGATTTAATCAGAGTACAGAAATTGAAAATGTGATTTCCAATTTCTTCACAATTTCAATCACTTACCGTTCTTGAAATTGGCGACACATCCTTGTGTCGCGAGAAACTCTAGGTTAATCAGAGTTTCCGATAAACATTTATTTTTGTAGTGGCTATAGAAACTTTTGGTTAACTCATCCGTGAATAATTCAGAAGTCAGGAATTAAAAGTATAATTTCCAATCTCTATACAATTTCAACCACTTACAGCTCCTGAAACTAGCGATACATGTCATTGTCTCGGGAAGCTCTGGGTTAATCAGAGTTTTCTATAAACTGTTATAGAAAGCTTTTATTAATGTTAATTTTTTAGCTTATCACTGCGTATCATTATTAATTTGTACATCAAGTAATAATTTCTTCTTGGGCCTCGAATGGATCTTCTAGGGCCTCTAATGGATCTTCTAGGGCCCCTAATGGATATAGAAGCCTCTAACTAACCGCTCTACCAGTTGGTGTAAACATTAGTAGCACGTTATTAATGGTTGGTCGCTCTTTGCTCAAAAATCAAAGTAACTTGGATTTTGCGTCTTCTTTTTAGACTGAGGGTGCTTTTAGTGTGTGACATAAAAAATTTTTGTCACAGGTTGGTTTATGGTTGGGTCTAAATCAGTGTCCGGGCAGATACATAAATAGGTCGTGTGAGAAGTAACGGAGATAAAAAGATGAGTTTTTGCACATTCGGTACTTTTCATCGACTACAGAATAAAAATTATTGCTCAATATGGGAGTAGATCATGCTTCATAGCCTCTTCAAATATAATCATAACAACCATCAAAAAAATAAATCTAATAAAAACTTAATTGCAGTAGGGATTTTAGCGACACCGTTAATGTCGCTAAGTAGTGTTGCAGCACCATCGATAGAATCTCTTGCTTTTGAAGATATACGCGAGCGTTTCGCACCTAATTTTGAGATGTCTGGATCATCATTTATGCCGGGCATGGGATTTATCGATTTTGATAACGACACTTGGATTGATATTTACGTATCTAATGGTTTTGGCAAACCCAATGCGTTATATAAAAATTTGGGCAATGGCCGTTACGTTGATGTAGCGGCAGCAGCAGGTGTTGATAGCCTTGGTTTTACTACCGGTGTTGCCGTTGGTGATGTGAACAACGACGGCTTTGACGATCTTTACGTTGCATCTATGTCGGTGCTAGGCGACGGTGTAGCGCAGGCTAACGGCCCAGATGCGCTTTATATCAACAATGGAGATGGTACCTTTCGCGATGTTTATGCTCAGTCGGGTATTGCGGAATCCGACACCAGTACGTCTGTAGGTTTTGTCGATATCGATAACGACGGATTTCTCGATATTGTAGTTGGCCGATTTATCGATTTTGACGTGTTCGACCGCCAAGCTAATCGCACCAATCCAACCGTGCGCAGTCATCTTTATCGCAATAATGGCGACTTAACCTTTACCGACGTAACCGAGCAGGCCGGTATTGGTGAAGACTTTTTAACGTGGTCGATCGCAAATTTCGATTTCGATAACGACGGCGATACAGACATTATTTTGGGTCACGAACAAGGGCCTATTTCAATATTCAGTAATGATGGTTTGGGCCATTTTACGCAAATTGAAAATACCGGTGACCTACATAATTACGGTGCTTGGATGGGACTTTCCGTTGGTGATTACAACAACGACGGCCTTCAAGATCTTTATGCGTCAAACATCAGTGATTTGTGGGTAACACGCGATCCTAGTCGGCCAGAAATATTTGTGCCACCGCCAGAAACCTGGGACATTCCTTGGCCAACCTTATTTAGAAATAACGGTGACGGTACCTTTACCGATGTTGGCGAAGAGGCCGGAGTGAAAATTCCTACGGAATTCTCTTGGGGTACTTTTTTTACCGATATTAACAACGATGGCTGGCAAGATATTTATTTAGCGCAAAACCTTGCTCCGGTTGGAGTTATTGGTGATGGCCCTAATGGCGCAGGCCCCGGACGGTTGTTCCTTAACCAAGGTGACGGAACTTTTATTGATGTCTCTGAGGCGTCGGGTGCTGCCAATGTTGATGCCAATGGCGCATGGTTAGATGCACGTGGTACTGCAAAAGCCGATGTGAACAAAGACGGAAAAATGGATTTTTATGTGGTGAATACGCCGCAATATCCGGTCGGTAATTTAACGGATGCTATTCCCGGAACTGGTATTGGCCATTTATTTGTAAACACTAGCACATCAAGCAACAATTGGTTGCAGCTGCGGTTAATTGGTCAAAATGGCAATAACCTAAATGCTGTTGGCGCAAAAGTAGAACTTGTTACTCTCAATAAAAAATCAACCTTACCTACGCAATATCAACAAGTCGTTGGTGGAACCAGTGTGTATTCAGCCAATGAGCGCTTATTACATTTTGGTTTGGCAGATACCAAGCGAGCAGCGTTAAAAATTACTTGGCCGAACGGTAAAATACAGTTGGTAAAACGTGTGAAAGCGAATCAAAGAATTACCGTAGTTGAAGGTTGTGACAAGCCTATATCGGAAGCCAAATTAGAAAAATTTAGTAATTATCAACAAGCCATAAGCCTGCTTTGTCGATAAAAGTATTGGTTACAGAAATTTAAGATATTTTTAATTGTTGTAAATAAATTTATATAAATACGTGCATTTATGTACGTATTTATGATGTTAACTGCTGAGGAGTAAATTATGTACAAACTTTATCATTTTCCATATTCACAACACGGTCGTCGCGTAGTTTCTTTGCTAGAAGAAGCGGGCATTCCTTATGAAATTAGAAGTGTGGCAATGATGGAAGGCGAACATATGTCACCGGAATTTCTAAAAATTAACCCCAATCACCAAATTCCTATTTTAGAAGACGGCGATTTTAGACTGACTGAATCAAATGCTATTTTGCGTTTTATTTGCAACGAGCATAATCTTACCCAATGGTACCCAACCGACGCTAAACTTCGAGCAAAAGTAGACCAATGGTTAGACTGGAACCAAACTCGATTGGCGCCAACCGTTACCGATATCGTATTAAACAAAGTGTTTTTTGCACCCAATGGTGATCAACAGGCCATTGAGCGCGGCGAAAAAAATCTTCCTGAATTACTCAGTATTCTAGAAGGCGCTTTGTCTAACTCCGATTACTTGGTCGGTAATCGTCCAACCATCGCAGATCTATCTGTTGCCTCAAACCTTTTCCATCTGGGTTTTGCAGAAGTAAAACCAACCGGAAAAACAGAAGAGTGGTACCGTCGTATTTTTGATATTCAAGGCTTTCAAAAATCACTACCACCTAAAATGTAACAAAACCGGCGCAAGCCGGTTTTATCTTTTCGTCGATACGTCCTACCTTTTTAAAGGTATATCTACAGTAAATCTTCATATTCTGGAAAATTACTGCTTTTGTAGAAATGGCTTAATATCGCTTTGATTGGTAAGTGTTTTAGTTCTGCTGTTTTTAGAATTTAGGTTCATAGAGTGATGTTGATACATATTTGCCAACAATGGGATGGTCGGAAAATGCTGAAGGAAAATAATTGACAGTATATTTTGACCAGTTGGTGGATAACTCTCCGGTGTAAGTTGCTAATAGATGTACGGAGATTAAATCTTTTTTATCTTCTGCCCAGTCTCCCGATGAATAGATATTTAGAGCTTCTTTGTTATCAAATATTCGTGCAGAAAATTTTTTCGATCCTATTTTCTGAGAAATTGAGTTAATAATTAGTTGCACAGTGTCTACCACTTCACCCTTGTCGGCTCCCAATTCATCAATGAGAACTAAGT
Source organism: Sessilibacter sp. MAH3 (assembly GCF_054658275.1). NCBI lineage: Bacteria > Pseudomonadati > Pseudomonadota > Gammaproteobacteria > Cellvibrionales > Cellvibrionaceae > Sessilibacter > Sessilibacter sp. MAH3. The sequence continues at coordinate 83,451 of NZ_BAAGIE010000003.1, forward strand.
AACTAGGTGAACCGTCAAACCTTTTGCTATTGTTTTCGATCAGTAAATACGACTCTTGAGCAAAACTTATTTGAGCTGAGAAGATGAATAATAATGCAATGATGATTTTCATTTTTTATCCTGGTTATGTTTAAAATCTAGTGAAGATGAGTTTGGGTTGTAAAAATTTTTTCCCAATTTATTTAATTTATGTTCTTGGAATATGGTGTGGAATATTTGTCTGAATAACTCTGGTACCATTTGAGAATGCTTAGTGGTTATATTTTTCTAAATTAATTGCTTGTAATATTATAAGTCGCACAAAATCATTTCTACTGGTAATCTAGCCCGGTCTTTCTAGTAGGCTAATCCGGTTAAGTTGATTTTGAGGAAAGTGTCTCTTTGAAGTGTTTACGAGAGGAATGGGTAAAGCTTCTCATCCGAAATTTTCGTTGGCGCCAATAGTTGAGTCGTAATTTTTAATGGAATGAGAGGCGCCAAGTTTAAAGTTATCGAATTTTCTGATGGATAGGTGAAGAGGGTTCTTTTTTAGAAACTGCTTGAGTGTTTTGTGAGTTGTTTTTCTTGAATTAATAATGCACAAGTTGATTCGTTATTTGTGTACACTAAATTTTTATAAAGAAGCCATTGGTAACTCAGTTCTTTGCATTCAACGTATCCGCTTTTTGATATAAGTTTGTTCACCATAAAATGGGCGGCAATTGGAAATACGAACATAAACACGGCTGCGAAAATAAAAGTTCGTGTCGCCCATTTTGATTGCGTTGCTGATAACTCAACTTTTTTTATATTTTGATAAGAACCCAGTAGAGTTAACAGCAACAATATAATTCCGGCGCCTAAGGCGTACATGGCTCCCTTACTAAAATACACAGTCTCATCGTTGTAACTAACGGAGTGGAGAGTGCTATAAGCACTAGCGAAAAACCATGAAAGTGACGCAATAGTTAAAACAACAAAAAATAAAAAACTTGATATTCTAGTAACTATTGATCCATTATTTTTGTACGTCATTTAAAATGCTCTCGGCTTCCCAGATAAGAACTTGTTGAGTTGATGCTTAGCCCCATCAATAAGAATAATTTTTGCTGAATCAACTGCATAGTCAATGATTTTAGCAGCAACAGCGCTTGTTTTGTCAAATATGTCTTGTTTTGTTTGTTTTATTTTAGATTCAATATCCTGGTTTAATTCATCCAAACCTAGAATTACTCTGTCAGTTATGCCATATCGACTGTCTATTTCACCCAATGCCATTGAGGCTACTACACCCACGGCGATTACTGCTATCATTGGACCAATCGCCAAAGTCACCCCAAATCCTACTAAGGCAGATGCTGTTACAATGGATGCACCAGTGGCCAAACCAACTTTAACGACATCGGTTGCTAAAGAACCAATAAGCTGGCTTAACGTTGCCTTATCTGTCAAGAAATAGTCTGCTATTCGATAAGCAGTTAATAAGACGATCGATAAAATCCCGCCAGACTTTGCCGCATGTATAGCTCCTGCTTTTCCTAACCCCATAGTAATCACTTTAGGATTCTTGATTCCGTACTTCGTGCTTGTTAGTACTTTTCGTAAGCCTGCGTGACCTTTTATTACGATGTGAGGTTTTCCACCATAATTTTTAACGTAGGTTTTTGTTGTAAACCCGCCAAGGTCACCTATGAGTTTGCTTAGAGTTCTCAAGTCATCTGCTGAGGCGTACCAACTTGCTCCGGCCTCGGCTTTGCCTTTTATTTTCTGCCAAACATTTTTAATTTTCGGTAAATTCCTTTTAGCGGAAGATCTTACAATGGCGTCCATTTCCTCAATTGATACAACGAATATTTCATGTTGATCTGATTTCATTTGTTGTTTTAACGCCTTCTTTTCTTGCTCTGAGATCATTTCCATGCACTCCTTTGAATGAGTTTATGATAAGTAGTACTGCTATTTTCGAAAAATTGTTGGATCGAAACGATTGATATCTGGATTGCTGATTTATAATCTAGCTGCGCATCAATTTCGATTAAAACCGTAGTAGATATTTTCTTTGAAAAATTATTAAGCATCTACGATTAGTTTGCCTATAAAGTAAGACTAACGTTTTCAGTATTAAAGTTGCAAGGTTCATATATTTCTTGAGAGGCGAAATAATGGGAGTTACTTCTCAAATTTGTATCGAGATTTTTAATTCGATTGTTATGGTCTTCGTAACTGCATATAAGATCCATAAAGTAGGTGGCTTTTTAATGATTATATGAGAATTAATTATATTTTTTACGCTTTAAACCCGATGATATGTTCGGTGCTTGAATAACTGAGTTCGTCACGTTTTTTTTCTGAAACTAAAGTATTAATCTCCAAAGGTCTTCGTGTCATTTAACCAGCTGGTTTAAATGAATCTCCGCATTTGGTCTTGTTTGTGGTATTTTTGTCTCTTAAAGGTACCTTGGATGGTTCTTATATTGCCTATTCATAGTTTTATGCGTTAGATCGCAATTGGTTACGTATTTTTTATTGGGGTATTTTTATTTATATGGTAAGTGAGCTTCGTTTTGTCGATTTAGATGTGGTCAACAAAAAACGTTTAAAAGATTTGTTAAATAAAAAAAATATTCGTACTCATTTGATGGGTCACGATGAATTTACCGATAGCAGTTTGCAGGAATGGATTGATGGTAAACAGCAGGTTAATGCGCAACCGGGTTGTCGTGTGCAGGCGGTTTTGGTTGAAGGGCAGCTGGCGGGTTGGTGTGGTATTCAGTTGGAGAATGGTAATCCTGAAATAGCCATTGTTATTGATCAGAAGTTTTGGGGATTGGGCCGCAGAATTTTTGAGCAGCTAATGAATTGGGCAGAGGAGTTCAAACATGAGTTCGTTTTTATTCACTTTTTGGAGACGCGCCCCGAGTACCGGTTTTTGAAAAAAATCTCGGAGTCTGTTTATGAAACAACTTTATACAACCATAAGTTTATGACCTATAAAATTCCTGTCAAAAGATAGGTTTTTGATTTTGTTTGGCGCTGTTACATTTTGCTTTTGCAGGTAACGGCGTTTTATTGGATTAAATTCGTGTGCGCTCGTTTTTTGTTTTTATTATCTTTGATAATGCGGTGTGAATGATCAGAGATTCTGTAGAGCATTGGTTTGTATCGTCTGTTTTATTCGTTCTTTTATTTCATCTTCTTCATCTCACTTTCTTCATCAGATCTTCATCCCATCTTCTTCACATGATCTTTTTGTACTCTTTCTAAATTTCAATGTTTGATCGTAAATTGACTAAGTGAATACTTACTATAAAAACTTTGATTAATTCTTCCCTGATTTAACGAGAGTGCAAAAGTTAAAATGCGATATTCAATCTGTTTACCATGTTAATTGCTTATTTTTTCTGAAGTTGGCAACGCGTTCCTACATTGCTAGAAGTTTTAAGGACAATCAATATGTCTTAGTCGTGTATCTAAAATCGCGTCGGTGCAAGTGTAGTGGTCGAAGGGTTAGTTGTTAAAAATATTTCTCATCTTTATTTATCTGTGTGATGCTGACTTTATAAGTTTGTGTTTTTTATAAGTTGTGACTGTTTGTTTTGTCAGTAATGAATTTTTTGGCAATGTGAATTGTTGTGGTGAATTGATATAAATTTTTTTGCGAAAATAAAATGCTTGTGAGCGTGAGGTTTCAACTTTTTTAAAGTGATTTTTTGGGTTCGTGGATAGCTGTTACTTATGCTAGGCTGCTTGATTTTGTTTTGTGTATTAGCGGTAATGAGATGCCGATTTCTAATGGGTTGATTTAATTTTTAAATTAAACCAAAAAATATTCTGCGAGATTTTTTCGGTTGTTCGTTTACTTCTGAACAATGTTCCGTCTGAGTAATGTTTTTCAAGACAGTTTTTGTGAAAAATAAATATTGTGGTGCTTTGATGCTGCTGTTTTTGTAACCGCCTGTTTGTTATTTGGGTTATTAGCCAATTCTTTCGGTGTAAACGCTCAGAGTTAATTCGCTTTTTTATCTTTAATGTTTTTTATTTGCTGATTTTCGCGCCAAACGTAACGCATTACCTTTTGTAATGTGGGTGGTTTTATACGTGTTCAATTTTTGAATAAAAATATACAGCGTATTGGAAATTTTTTTTCAGGAGAGTTCGTTGCATTTATTAAATGCAACGATATTTATAGTAGTTGTATTAAATAATAAAAACTAAATTTTTATAACCTTGGTTGTAAATTACCGTGCATTAATCTGTATTATCTGTTTGGAGATTACTCTTAAAATGTTAAACCATAAAAGCAAAGTTGCGGCACTTGGTGCTGGCTGTGTGCTTTTAGCATCTGCGGTTGGTCAAGCCTTCGCAGCTGATGCAAAAGCGTCCACAAATGAGTGGGTACAGTCCGGGGATTATCAAATGATGGTTCGTCAACCTGTTCAGTTCGATCGCACTTCTGAGCGTTTGGATGAATTATTGTTGAAGATGCCAAAAGTACAAAAATCAGCAACTCCACGTCCTAGCCGTGAAGTTCCTAACAAATTTAACGCTCGCACTCCGGTTTCTGCATCAGCTGCAAGCGCTAACTATGTTGACCCAATGGCTGGCGTTGCGCCAACGCCTTTAACACCAACTGGCGGTGTTAGCGTTCCTGGTCCTGGCAGCGACGACAACGCCAACGTTTTAGGCTTCCGCATTGCTCCGCCTGACGTTACTGGTGACGTTGGTCGTGAGTTTGTGGTTTCTTACACAAACTTGGTTTGGACTTACTACAACAAATCCGGCGCCGTAGTTGGCGGTCCTTTCCCTGGCAATAGCTTCTGGGCAGGTTTCGGCGGTCGTTGTGAATCCGATAACAGCGGTGACCCAATCGTAATTTACGATCACTTGGCAGACCGTTGGGTGTTCAGCCAATTCGCGGTTGACCAAGCTCCGTTCTTACAATGTTTCGCCATTTCTGAGACTAATGATCCGGCCGGTCCTTACACTCGTTACGCCTATGAAATCGTTCCTGGCGACTTTAACGACTATCCAAAAATTGGTCTTTGGAGTGACGGCGCAGGTCAAAGTGCTTACCACGCGACCTTCCGTCAATTCACCAACGGTGCAACCTTTGGTGGTATCGATGCGGTAGCGTTTGATCGTGATGCCATGCTTGCTGGCGATCCAAATGCATCATTTGTTGTGTTCCGCATTAACACTAACGCTAACCCAGACGGCATTCAGCCAGCTCACATTGATGGCGGTGCTCCAGCACCTACCGGAAGCTGTGGTCTATACGGCGCCGCTCTTGAAAGTCGACGTACCGACGGTTACCTATTCTGGGAATTCTGTACCGATTGGGATAACCCAGCGAACTCTACCTTCGATGCTAAGCCATTATTGTCGCAAGGTGTTCCAAGCTGGCGTGGTGTTGGTTCTGCGTCTCAGCCTGCTCCTGGTAGCTCGCTAGACAGCCTAGACAACTTCACCATGTACCGTTTCTCTACGCGTAACTTCCCAGGTCAAGGCATGAAAGGTGTTTTAACTCACACCATTAACGCTGGTCAAAACGTTGCGGGTATGCGTTGGGCGACCTTTGATATCAGTAATCCTGATGCGATCTCTGTAGACGATACTGGTACCCTTGGCCCAGGCGACGGCATTCACCGTTGGATGGGTGCGGCGACTTTCGACCAAGTTGGTAACATTGGTTTAGCCTACACTGCATCAAGCAACTCTTTGTTCCCATCTGTTCGCTTCACCGGTCGTGAAACTACTGACCCTGCTGGTACCCTTCAGCAAGAAGCAACGTGTGTGGACGGAACTGGTGTACAAACTGGCGTAAGCCGTTGGGGTGATTACTCGACTACTGCGGTTGACCCAGTTGATCAATGTACTTTCTGGACTTTCCAAGAATACGTTGAGCTAACCGGTAACTTCCAATGGAACACCCGTGTATGTAGCTTCAGCTTCCCATCTTGTACCAGCGCCGCTGCTCCTGCTGCGTCTGAAGTGGTTGCTGCTGAATAATTTAATCTCGAATTAAATTATGCAAATAAAAAGCCCGGCAGAAATGTCGGGCTTTTTTTATTTACATCTATCGAAAAACAATAGCGTAACTATTTTTAAGTAGATTTTTATACGAAGGCTTTTTTATCGAAGGCTTTTTTTAACCGAGGATTTAATTGGCGCCAGATTTAAAAGGAGACTCCAATTTATAGGAGTCCCCCACGTAATTTTACTTGGTGTATTTTGCATACACGTAAGGAACCATAACCGCTAACTGACCGCGATCGAGTTTAATTTCAAAATACTTTTCTACATCTTTATAAGTATCTTCTGGGTCTTGATCTAAGGCGAAAACTTTTTGGAAAAATTCGCCAATGCCGGCTGAATTATCAAAGTGGAAAGCCACGTCGAATTCGGCAATTTCGGTGCTCGATGCTTTAGCGAAACGGCCAATATTGAGAAGGCGAGAATACGATGGGAATAATGCTTGGTGACCTGTTTCAGTAATATTATCAACAACTTCGTCAAAATAGCGTTGAATACTGGAGTTATCGGCGAAGTCACCCATACAAAAATAGCCACCGGGTTTTAATTTACTCATAGCATTTTGCGTAATGCCAATTTGGTCTTCCATGTGATGCCAGCCGCCTAGCGAAACCGCTTTATCACAACTGTTGTCGGCTACCACACCGGTATCGGTAATGTAACGAATGTGATCGAAGCGTTTATTTTTTTCGCGATTTAAATGCAGTGTGCGTGGTGCAATGTCCTGCGCAAATAAAGTGCCTTTTAAATTAAGCGCTGCAATTTTTTGTGTTAAAAATCCAGTGCCTGCTGATATTTCTAAAATTACATCCTTCGGTTGAACATCAAGTGTTTCCATTAACCAGTCGCCGTCTTTACGAGCATCTGGATAGGTTGCAATGGCGTATTCGTAAGATTGAGCGATAATGTTAAAACGTGAGTCATCGATTGCAGTTTGCATGTTTATCTCCAAGAATTAAGTAGGCAAATTTAATTAAAAACTTTAAATAGTAATGAGTAAAAAAATTAAATAGAGAAGGGTCGAACGGTTTAAAAAAATTTAATTAGGTGCAGGCGACTACCTCGCCTTTGCGATTGTCTTGCAAAAAATAAATATCGGCATCGTTATTGTTGTCAATAATTCCCGGTACTTGAAACCCATAAACAACTAAAGATACATCCCCCGCTTCTAAACCGTGTGGTGTGCCGGGCGGAATATTAATAATGGAGTGTTTTTGAATGGGTCGACGAGATTCGCCAATCAGAGCAAATCCACTGCCTTCTATTACCAAAATAATAGCGTGGCCTTTTTTGTGAATGTGAGGATCGAGCACTCGGTGCGGTTCGATAACAACATATTCGCAACCTACGCCGTCCATGCCAGAGCCATCCAGAATACGATGCATAACAAAGCCTTCTAAACTGAGTTTTGGGCTCTCATCAATGGAGCGAATATTCCATTGGCTTTCTGTTTGACGCTCGGGTGCAACCATAATTTAACTCCTTAAAAATTGTGCAGACGATTTTTAAATTGATTGAGCGCTTTAATTGAAGCTCTACCCACACACGCTCGTACGCCTTGAGTATGTCCACTGTGAAAGCTGCTGAGCGGTAGCACTGTTATGCCTAAATTCAGTAGCTTCAGTGTAAGCTCAAACGATGTATAGTTTTTGTGATAAAAGCACACGTAAAAGCCATCATTGGGTAAGTATATTGAATGAGCTGGGTTTAAATGATTTACGTTAGTGAGCGGTATTACTTTATGATTTGCTAGCGGCGGCTTTTGTTCTAATAATGTAAATCCACTTGCTGTTAGTAACTTTTTAAAAAATTTAGATCGAGTTGAGTAGCGGTTTAGCTCTAGCTCAATATTAATTTCTCGATTGTTAATCTTCTTTAATGTATCGGCAACGGCGTGTTGTGCGCTATGAGGTGCACCCGCGGTGGTGTTAAAAATAAATGTCGCGCAGGCTTTTTGAATAGATTGTGTTGAAAATAAATGCTCTAAATCGGGATAGATTTCGTGTTGTAGCCCATCGGATATACCAATTAAACCAATACGCTCACCGGCATAACTCAGTATTTTTGAGCTGCTAAAAACCATTAAATATTTAGACGTAAATTGGCCAATGGAAGGAATTTTAAAAATATTGCCATTGTCTTGAGTGAGCATGCCCAGATAAGTCATGTCTTCAATGGGTGTTACCTGGTATTTTTCGCAAAGTTGTGCAATGGCTGATAATTCTTTTGGCGATAAAATGCTCCATAAAGGATTGCTTGGGCTTGCCCACACAATTGCTGCTATTTTATGTTGTGCAAAGTGTTCCTGTATTTGTTCAACGAGTTCGTTATCGCGATAGAATGTAGTATCGATGCATAGAATTTTTTTACCTAATGATTTCCCTTGGCTTAGCATGGGCGGGTAACCCGGTGTTAAATATAAAATTGAATCTTTATTATTATGAATGCCACTGGCTAAGGCCTGCGCAACATACAATGCTTGGGTGCCGCCGCAGGTTGCAAAAAGATTATTTTTAGTGAAGCGCAGATGGGTGCGGTCATTAATAAATACCGACATTTCTCTGCGTAAAGACTCTGTGCCAATATGCGGTGGGTATGCCCTAGCGGTAATGCCATTAGAAATATTTGATTTTTGTACATCTATGCAATTGGGTAGAGTTCTTAAGCCAGGAACACCGAAATCCATGCGAATAAATTGCGCACCGGTTGTATTTTCTAAGTGATCGATGGCTTGCCAGAAGTCTTCTACATTAAAGTTTTTAGGGTCTAAATTTAGCGATTTAAAACTGAAGGATGATAAGTTCGCGTCTGATTTTTTCTGCACGAGTGTGTTATTAGCTACCGTCATTATTATCGTTCTCCAATTTTTTGGAGGTTTATTGGTTTAGTAGCTTAGACTCGTTCATGATATTTTCTGTGACAGAAAATTTTTTAACTAATACTCCGATTCAATTTGTGCCAATGAATTTTTAAATTTTAAAATAATCGTAATAAGCTGGGTATTTAATGGCTAATTTTGAAATTTGCTTTTTGATATAAGTTAAATATTTCATTGTGTTGGTCAGGCGATCAATTTTTGAGTATGGCCGGTATTTTATAGCTATGATGGTTACACGTATAACTGTTCAGTTTTTAAAAATATTTTTTATATCTCATTCTGCTATACGTACTAAAGTGAGTTATGGAAATGTGAATTGTTAGACTGGTTTGTCAGTAGACTTTCATTTTTATAAGATTATTATGCAAATTCCTTCATCTTAGTATCTTGTTTGTGGTGCAAACCTCTATGAGACTGGTTTTATCTTATCGACACTCCCCAATACGGTTATCGTTTGGTAGTTTAGTTGTCATTATGGTGTGGGAACCTTTGGTTTGATGCAAAATTACGAGTGTAATTTCACGCAATAGTTGCAAGAGAACTTTTTAACTTAACCCGTTAGTCGTTACAATGTAGTGTTAAACAGCTTTACTTTGAGAGCTGTATTTCGTGGGGGGCAGAGTGCTTTAAGACCAAAGTAATTTTAAGACCAAAGTACTTTGAACATTAGAGTTATTTCGAGATCTCAGTTTGGGAATTTTTTAGCAATTTAAATTGCATCTTAATGGTTGCTAATAACTAATAAATAGTAATGGTTGCTAATAAATTTGTACGGGCAGTTAGCAGTTAATAGTAGCAATATTGTGAGTGAACAATGTTGTGAGTGAACAACGTTGTGAGTAAATAGTGTTATGAGTAAAAAATGTTGGCAAAGATCGTTTAAAAAATAGATGAAAAAGTCAACAAGATTTTAAAAGAAACAGGATTTTAAAAGATAAGTTTAGTCATTGTAATTAAAAAAATATAACAATAAATATTCTGTTGTGTAAGTGGATTTTAAAATAAAAAGGTATTTATATGGAAAATTCAGCTCTCAATGCAGATTTAGATGCCCTTGTGTTAGACGCTCAATCGGGGAATCAATCTGCATTAAATGAGGTATTGCTTCAATTACAGCATAAAATGTACAACATTGCATTGCGGTTTTTTTCAAATCCTCATGACGCAGAAGACGCATGTCAAGAAATTAATATTCGTATCGTTAAAAATATTCACAGTTTTAAAGGTGAAAGTAAATTTACCACATGGGTGTATAGGTTGGCTTACAATCTATTAATTTCGCTAAAAAACAGTAAAAAAAGCGAAAATTCACTGACCTTTGAGCAGTTTGCCGAAGGCATTTATATTGATATTAACGACCATGACGAAGCCGAAGTTGATAAGCCAGATTATCAACAATTACTGCAAGAGGTAAGGGTTGCCTGCACCTTGGCGTTATTGCAGTGTTTAGACGACGAAGCACGAATGACGTATATTCTGGGCGAAATTTTCGAAATGGATCATTCCGATGGTTCCCAGGTGATGAATATCTCTCAAGATAATTACCGTAAAAAATTATCTCGGGCGCGCTCTAAAGTGAATGAAGTAACTATGCAACATTGCGGTTTGGTGAAAGAGTCAAATCGCTGTCGTTGTCATAAACAGGTCAGTAAATCTATGAATATGGGACGCTTGAATCGAAACAATTTGGTATTCGCCAGTGACCGCAGCCATCCTGAACGTTTTCCCGAAGTGTTAAAAATGATTCGCGATTTACAAGAATCGCAACGTACCGCCGAATTATTAAGAAATGTACCTAGTGATGAAAATAATGAGAAATACATTAATTGGGTTCACGCAACGGTTGCCTCGGTGAATCACCGCTCGACCGTAAATGGCACCCAGGTCACGGCGTAGACACTCTTTAATTCTTAATTCTTAATTCTTAATTCTTAATTCTTAATTCTTAATTCTTAATTCTTAATTCTTAATTCTTGATTCGCAAAAAACGCCTTTTAATAAGGCGTTTTTGTTTGCTCGTTTGATATGTGCTATTTCGTTTGATATGTGCTATTACAGAGGAAGTTTGGCGGTATTTTCGTGGGTAATTGAGGTCTTCTCTTCCCAGTCGTAACACATTTCATCGGCAGGGTTTCGCTGTCCGGTTTCGCCCACTTTAACGGCGGGAACTCCGGCTACAATTGCGTGTGGTTCTACTTCTTTGAGTACCACGCTACCGGCACCAACCAAGGCGTTTTCGCCGACAATAATGTTGCCGAGAATTTTTGCACCCGCGCCAATTAAAACGCCACGGCGGATTTTTGGGTGCCGGTCGCCGCTTTCTTTGCCGGTGCCACCAAGGGTTACCGATTGCATAATCGATACGTGATCATCTACGCGAGCGGTTTCGCCAACCACAATACCGGTGGCGTGATCGAACATAATGCCTTTACCAATAACCGCCGCCGGATGTATATCCACAGAAAACACCACAGAAATTCTGTTTTGCAAAAACAAGGCGAAAGGCTTACGGTTTTGATTCCACAGCCAATGGGCAACTCGGTAAGCTTGTAAGGCGTGAAAACCTTTGTAATACAAAAAGGGCGTTGAGAATTCGTCGCAGGCCGAATCTCTTTTAAGCACGGCGTCTAGGTCGTAGGCGACGGCTTCTGAGAAGGCAGTTGCATTGGCTTCGAAGGCTTCTTCGATGACTTCGCGGATCAACAGTGCTGAAGCAGTTGGGCCGTCGAGCTTGCTGGCCAGTATGTAACTGAGCGCTGCCATAGGCGATGTATGGTTGAGTATGGTCGCGTGCAAATAGCTCGCAAGAATGGGTTCTTGATGGGCGTTAATCATCGCCTCGCGACGAATATTCTCCCAAATTTCTTCGATCACCTTGAAGCTCCAAGTGTAATTTTCTCTGAGGTTGCTCTTAGTTTTGGCCTTTTGATGGTTTTTCAAGAATTAGACCAATTTATATACATTTCTTGCCGATGATGGTTTTTGTTTGCGACCTGGTCGAAAAGGTCGCTATTGCTGAGTTGTGGTGGCGGCTAACTGCTACCACAAAGCCGATTACCACAAAGCCAACGGTGGTTCTTGCATAGCAGAAAATTGCTCGCGCAGCTCTAAAATATGTTCCGACCAATATCGCGCGCTGTTAAACCATGGAAAATTCATTGGAAACGCGGGATCGTTCCAGCGGCGTGCCAGCCAAGCCGAATAATGCATGATTCGTAAAGTGCGCAAGGGTTCAATCAATACTAATTCGGCGTGATTAAAGTCGCAGAATTGTTGGTAACCGTCTAAGACTTCATCAAGTTGAGAGGTTTGTTGTACGCGATCGCCCGACAATAACATCCACAAATCTTGTACCGCAGGCCCCATTCGCGCGTCATCAAGGTCAACAAAAAAAGCGCTGTCGTCGCGCCATAAAATATTGCCGGGGTGGCAATCGCCGTGTAGGCGAATATTGTCAAACTTAACTTGCCCAAAACGTGCTTGGATTTGCGTTATTAAATCTTGAGTCAGCGAATCGTAGGCTTGCACCAATTCTTTGGGAATAAAATCGTTACTCAGCAAAAACTCTCGCGATTCGATACCAAAGCTTTGAATATCCAGAATTGGGCGATGCTTGAAGGGCGCTTGCTTAGCCAACGAATGCATTCGGCCAATTAAGCGACCAATGACGTGTAAGCAATCGAGATTATCCAGCTCTGGTGCGTGACCGCCTTTGCGTTCGTAAACAGCAAACAAGAAATCGCCAAAGTGATGAAGGCTCACGTTGCTGTCATCTCTAAGCGGCGGCACTACGGGAATCTCAAGATCCAGCAAGTGCTCGGCGAAGTCGTGTTCTTCTTGAATTTGCTCGCGGCTCCAGCGATTAGGCCGGTAAAACTTGGCAATGATCGGACTTTTACCCTCAATTCCCACTTGGTATACGCGGTTTTCGTAACTGTTGAGCGCAAGTATGCGAGCGTCGCTGAGATAACCCAACGATTCTACGGCGTCTAACACGGCATCTGGCGTGAGAGAATTGTAAGGATGTTGTGAGTCAATCATAGAGGTGTCTCGATTCAAAAACGAATTCTAACGACTGAACGATGAATTCTCTAGCGAGTTGTTGGCTTTTGGCGAGCTGGTGTTCGCGCAATGGCCAAAACAACCGGCGGTTTGGCCCCTGCCGCGACTAAGGCTTTAGCGGCAGACTCAATGGTGGCGCCGGTGGTGACCACGTCATCGAGTAATAAAACGTGTTGTCCGCTAAGATCTTGCTTACAAACAAAGGTGTTTTCGAGATTTTTTAAGCGCTCTTTGCGGGTCAGCAGGCGTTGGTCTTGGCCGAATTTAACGCGTTTAAAATCCGTTACCAACGGGATGTTGCGTTGCTTCGCGAGCGTAACGGCCAGTTCGTAACTGTGATTAAAACCCCGCTGCCAGCGCTTGCGCCAGTGACTTGGCACTGCGGCGATAAGGTCGAACTGCTTAAAATCCAGCTCTTGATGAGCGCTGTTGAGAAGATCTACCAAGGCCGATTTAACCGGCCATTGTCGCGCGTCTTTGAAGTTGCGAATCAATACATCTACCGGAAAATCGTAGCGCAGCGGGCAAAAGCAACGTTCGTAACTGAGCCTTTGATTGGCGCAAACACCACATTGGATTGCGCTTACGGCCAGCGGTAAACCGCAGGTGCCACAGCGCTGATCAATCCACGGTAGGCACTGCCAACACAGCGAGCAAATCTTTTGGGAGTGAATGGAGCGGTTGTGTTCGGTAATAGCGTCGTGACAAATAACGCAACTCTGTAAAAACTGTGCGGCCGCAATCGATGTGAGATCTGTGGCCTTATGCCACCAACGCTTGGTGATGCCGAACCACTTTCTTTGGGTTGCTTGCACAGATACATCCTTGTGTTCGAGATGTTAACATCTTGATTTAACGTTAAAAATTTTACTGATCTAAGAGTAGTAAACCAAAACTTTATAACTTGGTTGACAGCTTTTTGCTTTCGTTTAGACTGCCTTGCTCTGATTTTATCTAATGACTGACAGCTGGAGTTCGGTGATGTCTGCCTTTGAACCTGCAATTCGCCACGATTGGCAACGAGAAGAAATCCTCGCGCTATTTAACAAACCGTTTATGGATCTTCTTTTCCAAGCGCAAAGTGTACACCGAGCTTATTTTGATCCCAACCAAGTGCAAGTCAGCACCTTGTGTTCGATCAAAACCGGCGCCTGCCCAGAAGACTGCGCCTATTGCCCGCAGTCGGCTCGTTACGATACCGGTCTTGAGCGCGAAAAACTGATGCGCGTTGATGCCGTGGTAGAAGAAGCCAAAGCTGCAAAAGAAGCCGGGGCAACCCGTTTCTGTATGGGTGCCGCATGGCGTTCACCAAAATCGAAAGACATGCCTTACGTTACCGACATGGTTCGACGCGTTAAAGAATTGGGTCTTGAAACCTGTATGACGCTTGGCATGTTAAAAGACGAACAAGCCCAAGAGCTGGCCGACGCCGGTTTGGACTACTACAACCACAATCTTGATACGTCGCCAGAATATTACGGCGAAATCATTACCACTCGAACCTATCAAGACCGGCTTGAAACCCTTGATCGCGTGCGTAAATCCGGCATGAAAATTTGCGCCGGTGGCATTGTCGGCATGGGTGAATCGGATAACGATCGCGCCGGTCTTCTGCAACAATTGGCGAATTTATCGGAACATCCCGAATCGGTACCTATCAACATGTTGGTGCGTGTCAGCGGAACACCGTTGGCCGATAACCCCGATCTTGATCCGTTTGATTTTATTCGCACTATTGCCGTTGCGCGCATTTTAATGCCGAAGTCTTACGTGCGTTTGTCGGCCGGTCGTGAAGACATGAACGATCAAACTCAAACTTTGGCATTTTTGGCTGGCGCCAACTCGATTTTTTATGGTGAAAAACTCCTGACCACGCCAAACCCTAAAGCCAACAAAGACATGCAATTGTTTGAGCGTTTAAACCTAAAACCCGAACAGCGCGAAACCCACGTGGATGATTCCACTGAACAAGTGGCTTTGGAACAGAAAATAGAAGCGCAAAAAAACCAGGCGTTTTTCTATGACGCCGCCCAGGTAAAAACGCCGATTAATTCCGACGTAACAGCCGCCGTTTGATCAATTAAAAACAGTTTGAAATCTCTGATGAATGCAATGGCGATTTAATCAGAGGTTTCTTCAAATTCATTAGATTTTCTTTTATCTCTTTTTTACTGCGACGGAAGATTGCCATGACGATTGAGCAACAATTAACACAAGCCCTGCTTGATCGTCACGAGGCGCATTTATACCGTCAACGCAAAGTTTTATTATCTGCCCAAAACAGTCGCGTTCAGGTTAATGCTCAGCATTATTTAAATTTTGCCAGCAACGATTATCTGGGTCTTGCCAATCATCCTGATGTAATCACTGCTTTTACCGAAGCCGCAGCACGTTATGGTGTAGGTAGTGGTGCCTCGCACATGGTGATTGGTCATCACGAACAGCATCATTTATTAGAACAAGAATTGGCTGAATTTACCGGGCGTGAACGTGCTTTATTATTTGCCAACGGATATGCCGCAAATTTAGCGTGTTTGAATGTTTTGCTCGGCCAAGGCGATTTGGTTGCCGAAGATAAATTAAATCACGCCTCTTTATTAGACGGAGGTTTATCGAGCGGTGCTAAATTTCGACGATATTTACACTGCGATTTAAACAGTCTAGAAAAAATGCTCACGCCAAAAGCCAACCGCAAAATCGTCGTTACCGATGGCGTGTTTAGTATGGATGGCGACCTTGCGCCACTTCGAGAAATTAGCCAAATTTGCCAGCAGCATAATGCGTGGTTAATGGTTGATGATGCCCACGGCTTTGGTGTGCTTGGTGCCACCGGCGCGGGCCTGTGTGAAGCCGAGAATTTAAGCGCGAATGATGTACCCGTGCTGATGGGAACCCTAGGTAAAGCCTTTGGCACCTATGGCGCGTTTGTAGCGGGTAGCGAAACCCTTATAGAAACTCTCATTCAATTCGCCAGACCTTATATTTATTCCACCGCGTTACCACCGGCGGTTGCCGCAGCCACACGCCAATCGCTCAAAATTATTCGCGAAGGCACAGGTTTGCGAACTCACCTCGCTGAATTAATTCGCGTATTTCGTGAAAAAATGCAAAAGACCAATCTTGAATTACTAACCTCACACACCGCCATTCAACCGATTATTATTGGCGACCAAGAAACAACTCTAAAGGTTGCCCAATGGTTACAAGAGCAGGGTGTATTGGTTGGCGCTATTCGCCCGCCAACAGTTCCTGCGGGTACGGCGCGTTTGCGCGTAACACTCACCGCCAGTCATTCTTTAGAAGACATTGATTCACTGGTAAATTTATTGATTGACGCCAATGAACGTTTTGTTGTTTCTTCTGCTCGTTAAGTAAAAGTTTTATGAAGTCTACTCCAACTTTAAAAGCCTCTTGCGAGCAGGTTTTAAACTCACCGAAAAATACCATCGAAATTACATTGGAAAAAAATCAACCGAGTTATTTAGCACCGGGATTTTACGCATGCTTGCAAAAACCCATCAGCGCCGAACCTTTGGTCTTGTTGCACGGTTGGGGGTGTGATTCGCAATCTTGGCAAGGCTTTGGTGTAAAGCTGCGTGACTATTTTGATGTTTATATTATTGATTTACCGGGTTTTGGTGAGAATAAACATTTAGCCATCAACATAGAATCATTGTTATCGGTTTTACCCAAGGTTGGTATTTATTTGGGTTGGTCGTTGGGTGGCATGTTGGCTATGCAAATTGCCCATTTATATCCACAGAGAGTGAGCGCCGTAATTACCTTGGCCGCTAATGCACGGTTTACACAATCGGATCAGTGGCCAAATGCCATGGACGATTTGGTGTATCAAAACTTTGCCAACAGTGTGCAACAAAATGCGCAAAAAACCTTAAAACAGTTTGCGCAATTGGTAGCAGGTAATCCAAATTCAGAAAATACCAACACCTCAAAAACCTTACTTAAGCAACTACGTGATCTTTATTCACAACAGCTAGAAGTGAACAATTTATCAAAAACTCTAGACTGGTTACACAGTATAGATAATCAAAAGAATTATGCTTCGATTATTGTGCCCGGTTTACACCTATTAGCAGAAGGCGACCAACTGGTTCCAAAAACCTGTATCGCTGATTTAGAGGATCTTTCTAAAGCTGCGCCTTGTGAACAAAAATATGTAAGCCTTAATAGCAGTCACGCTTTGCACTTAGAAATTCCAGAAGAGCTTATTAAGCGTATCGTCGATTTCGTGCAAGAACACCAACCGCACAGAAATAAATATCTGGTTGCTGAATCTTTTGGTCGTTGCGCAGAAAAATACGACGATGTTGCTGATTTTCAACGCCAAGTTGGCGCAGAGCTTTTACATCAATATCGCCAGTATATAAATCAGAACTCATTGCAAGAAACCGAACTCAATGTGTTAGATTTAGGTTCTGGTACCGGATTTTTTTCGAATCAATTAAGCAACTCATATCACCATATTGCCGGTGTTGATATTTCCCACGGCATGGCAAGTTTTGCGCAGCACCATTATCGAAAACCCTTGTTTAGTGTGGGCGATGCAGAATCATTACCGTTTTTAAATAATAGCTTTGATGCCTTGTATTCCAGCTTGTCGGTGCAATGGTGTGAACAGCCAGCAAAATTATTGTCGGAAATTAATCGGATTTTAAAACCAGAAGCTCGTGCATTTATTTCAACCCTTGGCCCGCAAAGCTTATTGGAACTAAAAGCGGCATGGAAAAGTGTTGATGACTACCGACATGTAAATCGTTTTCTCGCCGACCAAGTTCTTGTTGATATCGCAAAAAAGCTACAACTTAAAGATTTTAGTATTCATACAGAAATTATTACTCTGTATTTTTCTGAATTTGGCGAATTAATTAAAAGTATTCGTGATATTGGTGCGCACAATGTAAATCAAAATCGTGCTGGTGGTTTGGGTGGCAAGCAGAGGCTGTTGCGCTTAAAAGAAAGTTACGAACAATTTCGAGTAGATCAAGGTCTACCACTTACTTATGAAGTGTATTATTTATCGTTTTCTGGCTGACAGTCTATAGGAACCTCTGATTGACTCATCCACGATGTAATTAGAGGACAAAAATTGACAACGCGATTTACAATTTCAATCACTCAGTTCTTGAAATTGGCGATACATCCTTGTGTCGCGAGAAACTCTAGTTTAATCAGAGTTTCCTATAACAGTAATCGGCCGTTGATATTTAAACGACAGTTGTTTTCGAACAAAAGCTGTTTTTAACTAAGGCTATTTTTAAACAAAAAATTATTTTTTTTAGTGACTATGAGAAAATCCAACAAATTCTTTGTAACCGGCACCGATACCGAAGTGGGTAAAACTTTTATTACCTGTGCGTTGCTCGAAAAAGCCAAAGCACAAGGCTTAACAACCGGCGCATTAAAACCCGTTGCAGCAGGTTGTGTAGAGCAAGACGGCATTTTAAAAAACGAAGACGCGCTAGCACTTATCGATTCTATGACCTTGAGCTTGCCGTATCAGTCGGTCAACCCAGTTGCGTTAAAAGAAGCCATAGCACCGCACCTAGCCGCCAGTCACGAAAATAAAGTATTGCAAACCTCACGACTCACCGGATTTATCCAAGGCGCCTTTATGAATCGTGCGGACCTCTGGCTAGTGGAAGGCGCCGGTGGCTGGTTTGTACCCCTAAATCCACGCGAAACCCTCGCCGACATCGCCATAAAGCTACAACTGCCCGTCATTTTAGTGGTCGCCATCCGCCTAGGCTGCATCAACCATGCACTACTTACCGCCAACGCCATTCGCCAAGCAGGCCTACCTATCGCTGGCTGGGTTGCAAACTGCATGGATGACAACGCTGAATGTGTACAAGAAAATATTCAAAGTATTTACGAGAGAATACAAGCACCATTGTTGGGTGTGGTACCTAAATGCGAAAACGCGCAAAAAGCGAGTGAGTATCTTTCGATAGAAGTATTAGTTTAGATTTTTAAATTTAATAAGCTCAAGTTTAATAGAGTAAAATTTAATTTGGTCAATTTCTTTGAGGAGTTATTCTAAATACAATTTTTTAAAAAAACTAAATTATTTATTACGACGAGTGTTATTGGTTTTCAGAATCTCCTAAGTAATAAGTACTTAATGCTTGATACATGCCTTTTTGCCAGTGATTTGCGAATTGTGCAGTATCGATTCCCGGTTGTAAAATTGTTGATTGGATCACGGTTGCATTGATATTCTCTTTCTCCATAGATTTTATTTGCACAATTACCATGCCAAGAAGTTCGGCTGCCTTTCTGGAGTACCGTGTGGATATATCGAAATCATTAAAGTGTTTTGACGCTCGTTGCTTATCAATTTCTGGCCAGCTATCCGGTGGCGATACATAATATCTAAATTGTCCTACGTTAGAATAGTTATCGACAATATAAGTAGAAAAGATCCACTGATCTGAAAAAAACCTCTCGTTATCAAAATAAGGTTGAATTACCTGATTGTTAGCAGATGTTGAGAATTTTTGGGATTTTCCGTCCATATTACAGTCTCTACAAGAGGGAATAAGATTGCCTGGTAGGATGGAGAATTGTGGGTAAAATGTCTTAGGTAAATAATGATCTAGATTTCTTGGCGTGCCAATGCCTCCACAATAAGGGCATGATCCCTTTGCAGCATTTAAAATTGCATCGTATATTTTATAAGCTGGTTTTCCCTTTGAACTGAAATATTGTTTGTATAATTTTATTAAATCATCTTTATCTAGAGAATTGACTCTCAAAGAGCTATTACCGGTATCAACATGCTCGATAGTGTACAGTTGGCCAGATTTAGCAGCGCTTATGTATAGCTCTTCGAGCTCCTTGAGACTCTCTGCGCTTATCGTTATTCCGCACTTTAATTGGTCATTTCCAGTAATGCCAAGTATACAAGCATTAATAATTTGATCGAACGTAAACGGAGACTCTTGAAGGCGAATCATAGATCTTAACTATCCTCTGTCACGCTTAGTTATAAGAACCTGTAATAGAGCTCTACCTTCAAACCCAATTTGGTCGTTGTATTCATTCACTATTTCCTCATAGGTTTTACCTGATTGAACTGATTTAGTAAGAATATCGTGAAACCCTGATTTTTCGACCTCTAGGCTAAAGACTTCGCTAGTTAAAATCCCCACATTTTCGGCAAAAGTTTCTATCGATGGTCTATCTGCAATTACATTCTCACTTCTTCTAAAAATTTTCCATACACATGACTTCGGTATTTCTTGTAATACCACAGGTGAATGCGTGGCTATAATTGCGAGTCCGTTTTTATCATGAAGTAAATCTGAGAGCGCGCGAACAAAAGCCGACAGCAATGGTGGATGTAAATGACTTTCAGGTTCATCGAGTAAAACTAAGGTTTTTTCTTCCATTTTGGCTACTAATCGGGTAATCGTGAGTAGTATAATTGCATGGCCAGAACTCATGCGAGATAACGTTGGCGAGATTAATTCTTGAAATTTGGTTTTAAAGAAGTTTGAGTCGGATTGATCTGTTTCATTGTTCTGATTATTAAGTTCAAGAAATTTAGAATGTAATCTAGTTAATTGCATGATAAAAAAATTTTCATCTGAACTTAGAGTATTTATAGCGTTTACCCAAAGTTGGGCTTTGTTATCGTTGTAAAAGCAGCTAATTAATGCGTCTACGCAATCATTTTGTAAACTGTTGAGGGAGCGAAGATGTGCGGTATTTGTTAAATCTTTTAAACCTATGTAGAAATAGCAAGTTCCTTTTGCTGGATCTGGTTGTTCTTTTGGTGGATTAAATGGATCGAAAGCGCTAAAAGAAACTGAGACAAGACTACTAAAATAGTCGTTAGCAATTTCTTTTTCTGAGTTGTATTCAAGGTCAAAAAACTTTGCTACTGAATTACTTTTATTTGTAATTGCGTCTATCATCTCATTTAAAATAGTTGTTTTCCCTACGCCATTTCTCCCTATGATGGCGTGAATATTAGATCTGGGAGTGGAATCTACTTCGACTTCAAAGCTGAGTTCAACATCTCCGAATTTTGGTTTTTCAGGTCTAAAAAATTTAAATTTGAAATTAGTTAATTCAGCTTTTCCTTCAAGTACTCTGGCATACTGACCTTTTATGGTTGCTAGACTGATGTGTCTTAGTAATGATGTGCTAAAAACATCTTGATCCATCAATGAATTTATAATGTCGGGGTTTATGACAATATCTCTTAATGAAAATAATATTGTTTTTTTAAGGTCGCTAGGTAAGTTCGACATATTTTGATAAAAATCTACTACTTGCCCAAGAGAGAAAAATTCTTCGTCTAATGTAGAGAATTCTTCTGGAAGTCTTTCGTGAGTACGTGTTTTTATTGTCTGGTCTTTGAAGCCAATTTTAAGCGGGCCAATTATATGGCGGTTCCCTTCAGAGTCATGAAATGAAAAATGGAACATTGTTACAAATGAATAATCGTTCCAGTTGTCTATGATTAGGTAACCACAACTATTTCCTTTCTCAGGAATTTTTGCAGTTTTAGATAAAATCCGAAACAACATAATAGTGAGCGCCATTATAAATTTAATTAATTGTTATTAATTGAGAATATATTTTTGTATTATGTCAGTTACCGCTTTATTGGTCATTTTTTATGAAAAATTTTTATTAAAATATCGATTTATTTTTTAGCTTAATTAACGCTAAGTTCAGTTGCAACTGGTAAGTTGTCAGGTTATTAGTCTGAGTATGTTGAAGACGTCATGGCATAAATTTTATTGCCGTAGTTCTTTAGGGGATGAGCTTGTTGTCATCTGTAACTACGATGCTTAATACCACAATTCTAAGAATAGCAAAATTGAGTCTTGAACTATCTATTGGCGGGCTCGTTGTCTATCTAGAAGTGCTATGATTTCAAGATAGACAGTGTTTTGATTTTGGAGGTAAATTTGCGGATAGTTTGTAGAGATTTTCTCGATAATAGCTGAGAATTTTGGTCGTTTCAGAATATCCTCTTCGATTTTTGTGATTGGTCTGTCTATTGCGAAACTGTGTAACTATTCTGGCTCCATAAAAAACATTTAAACGTATGTAAGTGGAAAGAGAATTATTCCGAGTTTTTGAAGCGTTTATTACAGTAAATTCTCTAATGGAATACCTGCTTCTTGCTCAATTGACTTATATTCTTCTTTTAAAAATTCAAGAAATTGAGATAGCTGTAATATATGCTCTTCGTAGTCTGCTCTGTTTCTTAAGGTTTCGCTTTTCAACAGTTGATCTTGATAGAGTAAGCCATCGCGAACGGCAGAAATGAGCATTGGGGCCATGTGATTTGGTATTTCCATTATATTGCTTCCTTTATAATTCTTTGAGCTAACAAATGAAGTAAATTTTTAAATTGGGATAGAGGCATATCATATGCTGGAGCTATTGTATAATGAGTAGCCTGAAATTTTGTATTAAATTGATCTTTGACAATTGCCAACCCATTAGGAAGCTCCGTACCTTTTGGAATTCTATAATACTCCCAGTCTTTACCTTTGGATAATCCTGGTTCATCAAATGTACTAATTCCTCTGGGTTGATACTTTACAGAAACCCATTTAACGCCGTTTTTCGAGACGATTTGAATGTCTGCTAGTCTTGGTCGACCGTTGGATAGAACAGTATTTTTTTCGACGAAATCGAAAACATAAATTTGTGTCTTTTTATTCCTGGCTCGCCACAAATTAACTGGTACCGCGCCTTCAAAATATTGGTTAATTTTTCCAGATTGAATTAACACATCTTTAAGAATTACTGTACTCATGGTGGCATTTCCAAAGTTGTTATTCAGCGAGTCTATTGAGTTTTCAAGGTTTCTTAACTATCTATTATGACCTTATTTTTCAATGACAATCTGTTGAGGATTTTAACACAGTCACGTTTTTGTGAATTTTTATGTAGTTGTTAGTTTTGGTGCCAGGTTTGTCATTCAAATAGTTTTAAGAGTTTTGCCTTTTAATGTCTTAACCTAATTTCTTTGGAATGGTTATGTAGTTTTAGATGGTTAGGTTTTATTGTGCAAGTTGTATTGTGTTAGTTTTATTGCACGAAATGTTCTTTTTGTGTTTGTGTGAAAAATTAACTTTATTAGTGTTTTTTCTGATTTACTTAATGAATTTGGTTTTTTTATAAAGCTAATTTTTAAGCTGGATTAAGTAAGAGTGTTCTAGCTTTTTCGTAATTTTGTCGTTACCTGAACTCCTGATTTTGATAACTTTATGTTATTAATTTGCGGTGCCGTTTATGATATTCAGTTTTAAGTTGTCTTGCACATTGTGGGATAGAAGATAATTCTGATTAAACTCTTATATGAGTAGGTATTTAAAATATTGACCAATTTTCTGATGTGGTGAGTTTTTGATTTCTTCTTAAGCGTCTCTTCCTTAACTCTCTGTGATTTAAAATCAGCTTTTTTCAATAAGTTCACACTATTTGTTCACACTTGTCATTAGTGACAGGGTGGAAGCCATTGTATGAATCGTCCCTGAATAAAATCTCGCGAAGGTCACTTCAATGTGTTTTTGCTGGCATTGATGTGATTTTTTGTGTCGATAAATTCCTCGCTTGTTTGTGGGGCCATCCTTGGAGACGGTTAATGTCGATTCAGTTTAAGAATCTTAAAAATAAATCCCTGCCAAATAAAAATTATTTTGCTAAAAAGTCGTTAGCGAAGTTTTTTAAATTTGGCCCGTGTATTCCATTTTTTGCCTCGGCAATGATGGGGCTTTCGATTCCTTCGTTTGCGCAAGACGGTGAAGAAGAAAAAGCACTGGAAGAGGTTGTTGTTACCGGTACGCGTATTCGCCAAGACCCTTTATCGCAGGGTTCGCCAGTTGTAACGCTTACCGCAAAGGATTTGGATCGATCGGGATTGACGTCTTTAGGGGATTTTCTTCAACGTTTAACTGCTTCGGGCGGTGGTTTAAACTCGCGTTTTAACAGCAGTGGTAACTTTGGCTTTCCGCCGGATGGTGGCGGTATTGGTGCCGGTGCTTCGCAAATTGATTTGCGTTATTTAGGCTCGAATCGCACCTTGGTTTTGGTGGATGGTGTGCGTTGGGTAAATGGTTCTTCGGCCAGTGGTGTGTCGTCAGCGGTTGACTTAAATACCATTCCCACTGCAATTATTGAGCGTATTGAAGTTTTAGAAGATGGTGCATCGTCTATTTACGGCAGTGATGCTATTGCCGGTGTAGTTAATATTATTACCAAAAAAGATTTCGAAGGTTTTGAAATTGAGGCTTATTCCGGAGCTTACGATGAGGGCGACGGTGAAAATAACGAAATTAATTTATCGATTGGTTCGCATGGCGAAAAATCCCGTATATTTTTAAATATCGGTTATGTGAATTCTAACGACGTATTGGCTGCCGATCGCGATCAAGCGTCTACACCAATTCCATTTGTGACTAACGGTTTGGGTGGCAGTTCGGGTACGCCGCAAGGGCGATTTGTTTTTACCGATCCGAATACCGGAATTGATGTCGACTGTACCATTAATAATGGTGTAACCGGTGTGCCACGATACGATGCGTCAAACCCGTGTGGCCCAAATGATGATTTTCATCCATTCACAAATGCCGATCGTTTTAATTTCTCGCCATTTAACTTAGTACTTGCACCGAATGAGCGAACCAATATTTATACCCAAGCGCAATACGATTTAACGCCTACCACAACCTTTACATTAAAAGGTTTGTTTAACAATCGTAAATCCACTAACCAAGCGGCGCCGGAGCCTTTATTTATTGGCCCAGAAGCCGGTAATGGTAATTTGTTGGATACGATTTCGGTTGATGCTTCGAATCCATTTAACCCGTTTGGTTTTACCATTGATGCCAATACCAATCCGTTCTTTTTTGGCCGCAGACCACTAGAAGGTGGCCCGCGTGTATTTGAGCAAGACGTTAATACTTTTTATGTGAGTGCGGGTTTGCAAGGACAGTTTGAGCTTGCCGATCGTAATTTTTATTGGGATGTTAATTTCGCGCGTTCGCAAAACCGTGCCGACCAAATTAAAACCGGTGGTTACAACTCGGCGCGTATTCGACAAGCGTTAGGCCCAATTGAAGATTGTACCGATCCTTGTGTGCCATTAAATTTCTTTGGGGGTCAGGGTGATGGCACGGGTACCATTACGCAGGAGCAATTGGATTATATTTCGTTTGTGCAAAAAGACGTAAGTGAGCAAGAGCTTAGCGATATTAGTGCAAACATCAGCGGTACTTTATTTAATTTACCAGCCGGGGCATTTGCCTTTGCAGCCGGTGTTGAATACCGAGAACAAGATGGGTTTTTCCAACCCGATGCGGTTGTAGTCGCTGGCGAAAGTGCGGGTGTACCTTCAACACCAACACGCGGCGGTTTTGATGTTGAAGAATATTATCTAGAATTGCAGGTGCCTATTTTAGCAAACCTACCGGGTGCTGATTTATTGGATTTATCGTTGGCGCTTCGCACCTCGGATTACAGCACCTTTGGTTCTGAATCGACCGGTAAAGTGGGTTTTAAATATCGTCCCGTAAAAAATCTATTAATTCGCGGTAGCGTTTCTGAAGGTTTGCGTGCTCCGGGTATTGGTGAATTATTCGGTTCTGCGGCGCGTTTCGACCAAACGCTTGCCGATCCGTGTTCTGATTTGTTAGGCACGCAACCGGGTTCTACACCGGCGGATTCTCAAACCATTGCCAACTGCCAGGCGTTGGGTGTTCCGGTGGATGGCAGTTATGTGCAGTTTAATAACCAAATTTCGGTAACAACCGGTGGTAATCGCCAACTGCAACAAGAAGAATCCGACAGCTTCACTCTAGGTTTTGTTTACGATGCCGACTGGGTGGATAACCAAGATTGGATCGAACAATTCACCGTTGAAGGTACTTATTACGATCACGAAATCGAAGGTGCCATTCAAGCCTTAGATGCACAGGTGCAATTAGAAGGTTGTATTAACACCCTTGATCCAACCTTGTGTAGCGGAATTACTCGAACCGCGGGTGGTGTTATTAACGGTTTCTCAAATCAATTAACCAATATTGGTGGCATTGAAACCTCGGGCTACGATCTAACCTTCACCTATTTAAGCCCAACCTACAATTTTGGTCAGGTGAAATTAACGTGGCAAAACACCTTCTTAGATGAATACGTTGAGCAGGTTCCAACTTCTACGGGCTTTATTGACGTGCATTTAGAAGGCACCGAAACCGGCGATCCAGAGCAAGCGTATCCCGAATTAAAATCTACGCTTACCGCTGAATTGTTTTACGACAACTGGGCCTTTGCGGCAACCTTCCGCTACATTGATGAAGTTACCGAAGACTGTACGGGGTTGGCTGGCCTAGGTTTATGTTCAAACGAAGCGGCTGAATTAAATACCTTGGATGAAACCTTGTATGTAGATTTGGCGGCCAGCTGGTCGGTACCAAGTGACACAGAAATTACCATTTCTGCCGGTTTGCTTAACGTTACCGATGAAGACTCACCAACTTGTTTTAGCTGTGCATTAAACGGTTTTGATGCAACCACCTACGACGTACCCGGCGTATTTGGTTACGTAAGATTTAATGTGAAGCTTTAATTTATAAAAATGTTCTAGCGATTAAAACCGGCCTAAATGGCCGGTTTTTTATTAATTGTATGTTTAATTTTTCTTATCTCATTAAATCAAGATTGAGTGAACCTAAGGTCTTCAATGTGGTTAGAGTATTTAGGCTCTGTATCCAACCGGTACTTCCAACGTATCTTTGATTTCTTCCATTACTACATAACTGGTGCACTCTTGTACGCCGGGTAGGGTTAACAAGGTTTCTCCATAGAAACGTCGGTAGGCTTTCATGTCTTGAACGCGGGCTTTGAGTAGATAGTCGAAGTTACCCGAGACGAGATAGCATTCTTGAACTTCTTGTAGGGCTTTGGCGGCGTCGCGAAATTTTTCAAAGATGTCTTTGGGTGAGCGTGCCAGTCGAATTTGTACGAATACGACCAGGCCTGCTTTTAAAAAATTGGGGTTTAAAAGCGTGGTGTAGCCGCGAATCACGCCTTCTTTTTCCAGCTTTTTGATGCGCTCTACACAGGGTGTGGTGCTTAAGCCAATTTGTCGGGCGAGTTCTGCGTATGAGATGCGGGCGTCTTTTTGCAGTATACGGATGATGTTGCGATCGATTCTGTCGAGTTCATAGTCGGCCATGGTGCGCTGTTCTATTCTAAATACAGATGTACGTTTTAACGGAGTAAAGTCAGTTGAGAAGGTTTTATAGGCGGTTTCTAGCCCTGACTTTTGGAAAACCAGTGATTTCTACTGGATTGCCCTTCAAAAAGTGAATTCAAATAGTTAAAAGGTCTTCATAATCAAAAAAATACCATGAAATCGACTGAATAACACCTTCTAGAATAGTTTTAACGCCTTAATGGCTCCCATATAAAAGTTAAAAAGTCTTAATCCTGTCGGAGGTTTCTATGTTAATTGGTGTTCCAAAAGAAATTAAAAATCATGAATATCGCGTTGGCCTTACCCCGGCAGGTGTCCGTGAACTGGTAGAAAGCGGTCACTCGGTGATTGTTGAAACCTTGTGCGGTGATTCAATTGGTTTTACCGACGCTATGTACGAAGCGGCAGGTGCTGCGGTAATTGCAACGGCTCAGGAGATTTTTGAGCGCGCAGAGATGATCATTAAAGTAAAAGAGCCACAACCTGTTGAGTGCAAAATGCTGCGCGAAGGTCAGATTCTTTTCACATACTTGCATTTAGCTCCAGATCCAACCCAAACCGAATTGTTGATTGCTTCTAAAGCAACCTGTATTGCCTATGAGACCGTGACCGACGCCGCTGGTGGTTTGCCATTATTGGCGCCAATGTCTGAAGTTGCTGGACGTATGTCTATTCAAGCTGGTGCACATTATCTAGAAAAAGCACAAGGCGGTTTGGGTACTTTACTTGGCGGTGTTCCTGGTGTTGCACCCGGTAAAGTATTGGTTATTGGCGGCGGTGTTGTTGGTACACATGCGGCGCGTATCGCTGTGGGTATGGGTGCAGATGTAACCATTCTTGATCGCTCATTGCCTCGTTTGCGTCAACTTGATGTTGAGTTTGGCGGCAAAGTTAAGTGTGTTTATTCAACCGTTGAAGCCATCGAAGAGTTAGCCATTGCGGCTGATTTGGTGGTGGGTGCCGTGTTGATTCCGGGTGCGGCAGCACCTAAGTTACTGACCCGTGACATCATTGCTAAAATGAAAAAAGGTTCTGTGGTTGTTGATGTTGCAATTGACCAAGGCGGTTGTTTCGAAACCTCTAAAGCAACCACTCACGCTGAGCCTGTGTACGAAGTTGATGGCGTTATTCACTACTGTGTTGCCAATATGCCAGGTGGTGTTGCGCGTACTTCCACCATGGCCTTAACCAATGCCACATTACCATTTGCGTTGCAAATTGCTAATAAAGGTGCGGCCAAAGCCGTATTGGATAACAAGCATTTGTTGGCAGGTTTGAATGTTCACGCGGGTAAAGTGACTTATCAAGCTGTTGCAGAAGCTTTGGGTTATGAATACGTTGCTCCAGAAATCGCTTTAGCTTAATTTTTTTAGAAATCCCGGATTAATTTATGATTTGATCCGGGGAAACCTTGACGGCACATTTTTTGTGTCGCTGGAAGCTCTGGATTTTTCGGAGTTTCCTTAAGTTTCTATTAAGTTTGTTTGTAGATAATAGCGATAGGTAATTTAGTTTACGGTCGCTTTATTGATGTTGTTGTTCGCTGTGTTAAATGGTGTAGTTTCGTTTCGTAAAGAGTCTTTTCTAGTTTTACCTCAATCGGGTTGACCGATTAAATCCCTTAGTGTTGACGCTTAATGCGGTATACACAGGCGTTGGTTAGATGTTGCGCTATACAAAGTCGCTTTATCAACGCTGTGTTATACCGCTTTTTTTATGCCAGTCTTTTTTTCAGCGCCTGCGTCGCACGTCCATCTAAAATCGTTAAGCCAACACCGATACACAGCATTCCCAACAAATGCTTGGTGGTTAAAATCTCGTTTAAAAATAATACGCCTAGCGCGATTGAGCTTACCGGTATTAAAAAAGCTACCAGCAGTAAATTGGTTGCGCCGGTTTTGGTGAGCAGTTGAAAAAATAAAATGTACGCGAGTACTGACGAAAACAGAACCAATCCCGCCATTGATCCCCAAGTTAATAAACTGGGTGGCGAAAGCGTCCATGGTGATTCAAACACGAACGCCATGGGTGTTAGAAAAATGGCCGATGCTGTCATTTGCCCGGTGGCCGTCTGCAACGGGGTTATGTTGTTGTGATTGGCTTTTTTTGAAAATATAGCGCCTGTTGCATAGCAGATTGCAGCGAGTATGACCGCTATTTTTCCTATAATCAGGTTTTCCGATTCATTGATGCTGTCTGAGAGCATTACCACTACACCTAAAAATCCAATTACTACGCCTGTAAGTTTATTGGTTGTAATTTTTTCGTCGCTGGTAAAGAAGTGCGCGGCGATTACAGAAAATATAGGTGTGCTAGCGTTGAGTGTCGCGGCTAATCCAGAGCTAATATATTGCTGTCCCCAGGCAATCAATACGTATGGAAGTACAGAGTTTAATAATCCCATTACTGAAAATATGTAGATTGTGGTTTTGTTTAACGTTAATGGAGTTTTTTTTATAAATAGTAGCAGCGACAAAATGATAGCAGCCAACAATACTCTTAATGCCACCAAGGTTATTGGCGGTATTTCTTTAACGATAATCTCGACAAAAAAGAATGAGCTGCCCCAGATGATGGAAAGCGAAACTAAAATAGACCATTGCTGTAGGGTCATGGGTTGAACATGGGGATTGGTTGGCATCGAAAAGGTATCTCTACATCGTAAGGGCAGGATTTCAAATTACTGTCATGAAGCATAAGAGCTAAATGGATTCTGAATTATCATTTTTGGAACCCAATCAGCTGTGTTATCCGAATAATTTTTACTCATATTAATCTTCTAACCTGCCAATCGATCGAGGCAATTTTGCTTTAATCGATAAAGTAACTACTTTATAAAGAATCCCTTAAAGATAGTGCAGTCTTTTGGATGACTCGATTGTATTTTCAATCCTTAAAAACAATCGCTGAGTTGGACAGGATTTATCGTTAACATCTAAATTTCAACTAATATCAAATAGTGTTTGATGGGAACGTATTTATAAAGTAAGCGTTAGCACACCTTACTATTGTTCTCACTTGTATTTGACTAAATTAGTATACTCTGTGTAACGAAAATCTTTCTAGTTAATCGATATTATTATTACATCAACTGAGAATAAGTTTACATTGTGTGAATTTTTCTAGGCTTTGGGTTTGAAAAGAAGCGCTATCTATGGTTATTTTTTAAAATTATTAGCAGGTGTCAATTAGTTTGAAGGAATTAATTAATTCTTTTTTTGTAACATTAATTAGAATGTATTATTCAAACGGAAATTTTAAAATGGGTTTAAATTGTACCATCTAAAGCGGAAGTTAATGATTGAGCAGGCTGGAGTTAATTAAAGTAAATACTCATTAATCTGTCGTTTCTCGTACACAAAGACGAGTTAAGTGACTATTCTTAAAAAATAGTGGTTACTAGGGTAAGAGAATTTAATGAATTAGCATGAATGTTGAGCTTGTATCGTCTAATTTTTGGTTAGTTTGTTGTAAATCTTCGCTGCGAATATTTCTCTTGAATTTAGCGGCAATTTAAGTCGTTGAATCGGTTAAAAATAGGCTTTCAGTCATTAAACATCTCAGATCAACATCTTCACAGTTCCATTCACTTACCGTTCTTGACGTTGGCAACACAGCATGCGTCGCTAGAAGCATTGGTTTATCAACGCTTTTCCTAAACAACGACCGTAGTTGATCTTGAGCGAGACAAATAATCAAGTTGCGTATTAATAGTATTTCTGCACGCATGAAAACTTTAGAGATAAAGCTTTAAATTCAGCCGTTTATGAGGGCGGCTTGGCATCCTTGAAATATTTATCAGCACATCATGCATCGGAGAAAATTTCCTGCATTCAGATTTAGGTATTACTAACCTAGAGCCTAGAGCAACGTCGATGAATATTCATTCTGACTTGTTTTTCTTTCTGGAACTTTATGTTGCGCGATTAGGGCTATCTAATCGATCGCACAAATTCTTAGCCACCAAATACGCTATTGTTCGGCTTCGATTAACCGAAGGTTTTTGAAGCTCGTGGCTCCGGAAACAATATTTTTGTGTTTATTTGATCTACCTACCTACCAATAGGTAGATAATCGAAATCTTTTGCGATACTCTGATCTCGTTCATTTGAAATTCGTTAAATCTCTATTGGGGGATCATCATGTCATCAGAAATTTTTTGGTTAACTGCAACTGCTTTACTTGCCGCTGTACTTTGGGTGCCTTATGTATTGAACCGAATTGCCGAATTGGGTTTGATGGAAACCTTAGGTAATGGCGGCGCCAGTGCCGTGATGCAGCATCAATGGGCAATTCGTGCACGTGCTGCTCATGCAAACCTAACCGAAGGCTTGGTTATTTTTGCACCTTTGGCATTGGCCGTTGAAGTTACTGGAATGTCTAACGAGCTAACGGCAACACTTTGCGCCGTCTACTTTTTTGCGCGCTTGGCGCACGTAGTAATTTATACCGTTGGAATTCCCGTTGCTCGAACTTTAGCGTTCGCCACCGGACAGGTGAGTTTGATTATTCTTGCGTTGCATTTATTGGGAATTGTGTAAGAAATTTCGCAATCTTCGGTTTTGCCGCTGCCCTCTGATTAAGTTTGAGACAAGTTAGTCAGAGGCTTTTATTGTCGAGGTTCTTACTGTCAGGCGATCTTATGGTCGGAGCTTCCTCATAGCCAGCTTCTTACAAACAGGCTCTTACAAACAACTTTTTATAAACAGTGTTTCAAACTCCGATTTAGAAAGCCTGAATCTCTGATCTTGGGTTTGGCTTGCTCGGTTGTTGAGCGTTTTTTTAGCGATTACTGCTTTAAAAACCGGCGTCGAATTGCGAATCCTGAATTCTTTAGCGCTTCAAGCTTTGTATTTATATTCACAAGGCAATGGCTTCGGCACTCTTTTGTTGACGCATAGTGCCCATGTGTCTAATGTATGAATCAACCATCCTTTTTAGTTATATCTATTATGGCCACTGAGCGTACATCGGACAAAATTATCAAGATCACGCAGGAGCTCATTCAGACTCGTGGCTACAGCGCTATTAGTTTTGATGATATTGCTGTGCGCGTGGGTATAAAAAAGCCAAGCATTGTTCATCATTTTGCTAACAAGAGCGAGCTTGCGGCGGCGGTTGTCGATAATTATCGCTCGATGTTTTTGGGATTACTTGCACAATCGGCTAATTCTGAAAGTGCTGCTCGTAATTTAGAGGTTTACTTTCAACCTTATCTACAGTTTGGTGAAAGCGGTAACTTAATTTGCTTGTGTGGTGCATTAGCTGGGGAGTTTTCTGCACTGCCGGAATCTGTTCAGTTGCAAGTCAGTGGATTTTTTCAGGAACAACGCAATTGGATTTGTCAGCAAATATCCTTAGGTATTAACAACAACGAATTTGCTACAGGTTTAGATGCAAATGCCACGGCAACATGGGTACTGAGTTGTTTGCAAGGTGCGCTATTGGTTAGACGTGCCGGTGGAATAACAACGTGTGTGGAAGATGCTGTATTAACGATTAAAAACTATTTACGAATTAGTTAATGTAGTGATTCTGGGTTTCGAAATCAGCCACTGTTATAGAGCGACTTCAGGGTGATTTTAGTCGCAAAAGGGTTAATTTTTCTTCCAAATATAGGAAGTTTCCAACATAAAAAAACGGCCTCGTACAGTGAGGCCGTTTTAGATTGCGATTCTGTTGTTTTAACAATGTCGGTTTTAAAAATATCCGTGTTAAAAATATCTGATTAGAATTTGTAGCCAGCAGAAATTGTCCAAACGTAAGGATCAATATCGATATCGGAGCTGATGACGGTACCATCATCAAAAGTAATCTCTGCTTCGGTTTCGATATTAATGTAGCGCACAGAAGCATTTACTAACCATTTGTCATTAATGTGGTAGTCAAAACCAACTTGCAACGCAAGACCAACAGAATCGTCTAGCTCTACATCACCGCCGGTTAAGCCCGCAATAGCTTCCAGTGCAGTCGCTGCTTCAGAATCAATGTCTTCATCGAAGAAAATAGTGTAGTTGATACCAGCACCAACATAAGGCTCAAACGCACCTAGACCGTCGAAGTGATAAACCAAACTTAAAGTAGGTGGTAATTGTTTTGCTTCAGCAACGCTGATACCTGACAATTCGCCTTCGCCGTTAGCATCGTGAGTGAAGGGAGTTGATGCCAGTAACTCAAGACCTAGGTTTTTGCTGAAGAAATACTCCAAGGTCAAACCGAGTTGCGTATCGTCTTCAACGCTAAGTTCAGAAGTGCCACCACTCAATGATAGAGTTTGACCGTTGATAGCAACATTATCGCTAGAGTCATCCGGATCAACAGTGGTAATACCAGCGCGAAATACGATATCTCCTGCTTCGTATGAGAAAGCTAAAGGAGACAACATCAAAGCAGAAAGTGCGGCGGTACAGGTTAAAAGTTTGGATGCTTTTCTCATTGGGGTATTCTCTTGTTCGTTTCTAATTGGCTGCGAGATTAAAGGAAAACGTCTAGCTATTTTTGATTTAAATTAATTTTTGATTTTATGAGTTGCTTAAAACAGCTTCTTTTTCGAGTAAATTACGAATTAAATTTATGCAATTAATGTAGATCAAATTTTCGGTACTAAACTGTGTGCCCGTTATACGGTTTCTGTATGTAAGGATTTGTTAATGTAAGCTGGTGTTTTAATTTCTTCTTAAAAACCGTCGTTCGGGTTTTGAATATTGAGTTTTATCGAAGCAGTCATTCCTATGTATCGCTTGTCGCTTTGCTATTCCCAGACCTGTATCCATAGAGCCAGAGCTCTTAAAATTAAAAGCCTCGCAATTTCATTACCGATAAGTTGTTGAAAAAGCCAGAGCCCAGCAAGTTGAATTTTCTTTGCTCGATTTTTGAGTAAATCAACTTAGCTAAATCGTTGGTGCTTTAATCAGAAATGACTTAATTAGAGGCTCTAATGGTTTTTAATTGTAGAACGTATTTTCAATGCTACTTTAATTAAGACAAAAAAATTAAACATGCATCTTTAAAGTAGGTATTTGTTTTACGAACAAATACCCATAAGAAACTAAGGGAAGCTCTGATTAACTTAGAGTTTCTCGCGACACAAGGATGTGTCGCCAATTTCAAGAACTGTAAGTGATTGAAATGGTGAAGAAATTGGAAATCACATTTTCAATTTCTTCCCTCTGATTAAATCATGGATGAGTTAATCAGAGGTTCTTAAGGTTAATAGACGTATTTTTTTAAAACCAAAATTAGAGGCTGTTAAATCACGAAGCTTTAATTAAAGATTCTCATACCGAGAACGTCATGCTTTAACAGCAAACTTTCAAGTCGTCGGATGGTCTTTTATGCAGTTTTGGTTGCTGGCAAGAGAGATAGCCAATTGTTGTAAATTGTATTGTTTACTTGTCAGTATTTTTGTTAATTCATAAAGCTAACAGCTCAGTGATTTCATTGAGCTTATAATGAGGAAGCGCTATGCAGTTTTTACATACCATGATTCGTGTGTCTAACCTTGACACGTCTTTAGATTTTTTCTGCAACAAACTGGGCCTTGTTGAAGTTCGCCGAATGCAAAGTGAACGCGGACGATTCACGCTCGTTTACTTGTCTGCACCTAATGATCTTGAGTCTGCAAAAAACACCGACGCTCCTTTACTTGAGTTGACCTATAACTGGGACCCTGAAGTGTATGGTGAAGGTAGAAATTTCGGTCATGTTGCCTATCGTGTGGAAAATATTTACGAGTTTTGTCAGAAACTGCTGGATAACGGCATAACAATTAATCGTCCACCCCGAGATGGCCACATGGCATTTATTCGCTCGCCCGATAATATTTCTATCGAACTATTGCAAAAAGGCGAGCCTCTAGAGGTTCAAGAGCCTTGGGCGTCTATGGAAAATATTGGTCATTGGTAATCAATATTATTTTCGATGTTTATTTTAATCTCTAAATTTAAGGTGTTGGTCGCATTTTTGCTGACTACCTTGAATAATAATCAAAGCCGCTCTTCTGTTTGTGTTTTAATTGCGTTTAATTGTCTGTACATAAACTTTCAGGAACGTCAAATAAGTTTTTTATGATTAGATGACTTGGGCAATTTCTACGGCAGGTTATTTAGCTATAAGGAAATGTCATTAATTTGATTATTAAATTTTATGTTGGTGAGTTTGACGAAATTAGACGGTTTTGCTGGTTGCGCTAGTGAGCAAGTTTAATAAATTTGTAATTTAAAATTGCTCCGGTTTTCGAAGTATCACTCTATTTCGAGTATAGGCAACTCTGATTAACCCAGAGTTGCCAACGGCACAAGGATGTGTCGCCAATTTCAAGAAAGGTAAGTGGTTGAAATTGTGAAGAAATTAGAAATCGTATTTTCAATTTCGCTCCTGTGATTAATTCATGGATGAGTTGGTCAGAGTGTCCTATAAAAGAGTGTCCTATAAAAGAATGTCCTATAAATTAGTGTCCAAGTTTTGTGTAGGATTATGCAAAAGATTGGACTCTGGATTACATCTTAGATTGAACTTTGTGCAGATTTTTAAAGAGTGAGGTCATGCAGAGCGATTCGCTACTTAAAGTGTTTCGTTTTATATGCTGTGGCTTATATCTGGCTCATATAGGGTTTTAGCTACTTTGGTTTTTAATTCGAAAATTAAATTACTAGCTGGTATTTTTTTGAGAGTCTTTGACGGTGTCAGTCGACAATTAAAATTCCGAAAATGTTTTTGCTCGGTTGGAGTTTTGGCGAATAGTTATATCGACCTGTCAATAATTTAAGGTATTAATGAAAAAATATGCTCTGCATCACATTTTGAGCTTTGTGTCAGGGGATTTGTAAAAATTTTTTCTATAACTTTGAATTAAGGTAATCAAAATATATTGTTGTAATTCCAATTGGTTAGTATCTGTTACGATAAAACCATTTCTCGGTTTATAGACTAGAATGGCAATGTGTTGTGCCTGAGAGTGTTAAGCCAAAAGAAATTACGGTAGGCGAGCTTGATTACCAAGCTGTGGATGATCATCTAAAAAGGAATTTGTTTGATTTATCACGGTTATCCATCTGAGATTACTTTTTGCGGTAATTCTGAAGGTTTATCTCGGTAGTCGACGAATACGTTTATATCAACAATGCGCGTTGCGCCTAACTAAGTGATGTGATGAAGAGAACTATTCAGTTGCTCGGCTTTAACAAAAACGACGAAATGGTTTTTACAAGCCTCCTTTCGTTACTTTCCAATAAAACTGAACATCAATGGGATGTCGTGCCCGTTCGTTCGGTTCCTGCCGAAGTTTTAATCGTTGATGTAGATTCTATTGAAGGTGCGCAGTTTATTAAAAATCAAACTGCCTCTAGGCAAAAGATCATACACTTCGGCCATTTTGATGGGATTGGCGGTTTGGAGCTTCGTCTGAACAAGCCAATGCGCGCCGTCGGTATTCTGAGGTGTTTAGCCGAGGTTTCGAAAAAACCTAATGTCGAGACTCGCAGTGAAACACGAGTCCCGCCGGTAACTGTTGCTTCTCCAGAGCCAATTGGTGTTACAACCGGATACCGATTGAAGCGTTGGCCAGAGCCGTCCATCTTGAAAGAAACGCCAGGAGCGACCCGAATTTGTGCCATTATGCTTAAGCGCGTA
Organism: Sessilibacter sp. MAH3; assembly: GCF_054658275.1. Taxonomy (NCBI): domain Bacteria; kingdom Pseudomonadati; phylum Pseudomonadota; class Gammaproteobacteria; order Cellvibrionales; family Cellvibrionaceae; genus Sessilibacter; species Sessilibacter sp. MAH3. Next base: position 120,278 of record NZ_BAAGIE010000003.1, read on the forward strand.
GTGTCTGTGGATGAAATTTCGGAGATGGCTGGAATCAACACAGAAAATGTTCATCAGTTCATTACGAATTGTAGTAAGCGCGGGTATTTGGACATTAAACAACGGGTTGCGCAAATGACAACTAAAGTTACTGAGCCGCCTAAGCGTCGAGGTAATCCAATTCTAGAGAAATTGCGCATGAAGTTTGGAGTAAGATCCAGTGTCTGAACTCAAATTGGTCATCACCGGCACGGCGGGTGTTGGCAAGACAACAGCGATCCAATCCTTAAGTGATAGACCACCCATAGCGACCGAGTCTGAGACTACCGATGAATTGTCGGAAATTAAAAGTACAACAACCGTCGCTTTTGATTTTGGAGAAATATACTTAGACGATGGTAATGTCGTGCATGTATACGGCACGCCGGGTCAAGAGCGATTTAGGCACATGTGGGAAATTGTCGCCGAAGGGGCGATTGGTTTTATTATTCTGGTAGATTCTTCTCGCGACGATCCTGTTGCTGATTTGAAAATGTACATTGATAATTTCAAGACGTTTATTGATGAAACCAGCGCCGTTATTGGTGTAACCCGCATAAACGAATTCAATGGTCAGTGCATTGAAGATTTGTACTGTTTTTTAGAGAAAGAAGCGCTATTTTACCCGATTATGGCGGTGGACCCGCGAGATAAGTCGGATATGAGTCAGCTCATGCTATCATTGCTGGCTATGTTGGAATATGGGTGAAATATGACCGATAAAAAACAGATCGTTATCAAAAAGCAAGTAGTTGATGATAGTTTGGCTAATTTGCTAGAGACCAGTAAGGGTATTTACGCTGCGTTGCTTTCAAGCACAGACGGCCACGCTTTAGCAAAGAAAGCTGTGGATGAGCTGTCAGATGCACGACTTGCGGCGATGACTAGCTCTTGTTTAGCATTGGGTGAAAAAATTGCCATCGAGGCTCAGCAGGTGGGATGTAATTTTGTCATCATCCAAAACACCAATGGTTTTTTGGTTATGCGCCGTGTGGGTAAAAAATTAGTTATTACCACCTTGGCAAATAACAACGTGAATCTAGGGATGGTAATTTCGGCAACCAATGTTGCTGCTGAAAACCTCGAAAAAGAAATTAGAGTTTAAAATAACCCTAATTTTGGTAAATTTAAGGATATTGATTTCGCTAAAACTGGAATCAATTGTAAATTGAACTAAAATTAAACAAATAATTTACGGCAGATGCCGAATTGATGCGGATTGCTTCGCGTCGACTGGAGATTATAGCTATGAGTAAACTGGATACTGCTTGTCAACAATTGGTTGCCGATGTAAGTGATGCGCTTGGTGCCGCAATTGTCGATCTTTCTTCTGGTTTGTTGTTGGCAGCTCACCACAACGTTCCTTACTTCACCCAAAGTTATTTAGATGCGGTTGCGGCAGCGGCAGTAGATATGTTTCGTGGTAAGAATGTAAGCACGGTAGAAACCCTGCTTTCAAACCAGCGCGGTACAGCTGTTACCAATTCCATTAAAGAAGTACAAATGAGTACCGATCACACTTACCATTTCATGAGTATTGTTCCTGGTAAGGAAAACTGTTTAATGGTTTTGATTACTGGTCGTAAAGCAAACTTGGGTATGGGTTGGTCTGCACTTCGCACCGCTTTACCGGTTGTATCTCCTCTTTGCCCGTAATGCAGATCTGGTAATTTCCAAATTACCATAGCTCTAAGTTGCTTTTATTCGGGTTCGTGAGTGCTATTACCGTTTTGGGGTAATATATTTTATGGTTCACGAGAGCTGCAACTAACGATTAAGCCTGTAGTTTGCTACAGGCTTTTTTATTGCCTCAAATTTTTGATTTCTTTAATTTGGCAACAATGATCACGGTTATAAAATCTCTTTGCTATTAAAATACCTTATAGAATTTAAGGGATATTCAGTAGTCCACTAATAATAATTTATAACTCTACGACTCGTGTATTTAGGGAAATATTTATGACTGTTCTTCTGGAATCATTGTCTGGCGAGCGATTTTTTTCTGAAGCAGATATTTTCAGTGCGTTTAAAAACCCAGTCATCTTAAAAAGTAATGCCGAATTTACTGGGCGTCCAGCTACGCATCTATTTGTTGGCGATGGCTGTATTGTGAAATTGCGAACAGATTTTGTATTTCGCGATGTGGATGTGTTACGTAAGGCGCAATCGGCCAAAGATCATGAGCTGAAATTATCGGTACATCATCCCAGCAAAACTTGGTTTTATACGACCCTTAATGATGAATTGGTGGTTGGGAGTATTACCCAGCAATTAAAACCCCTGCACACACTGATTCCAGCGTTGCTGCCTAAAGATTGGCGAGCCGTTAGTGCAATTTTTAAAGCATTTTTTTTGCTGTATTTTTCTACGGCTCGCGATTTTGATAGCCGCTTGGACGAAGGGCTTTCTAATTTTGGCTTAGATGAAAATAATCGCTTATTTTATGTTGATGATGACGTTTATAAGTGGGATCAGTTTACAAGTTTTATTAATCTTTATGTGGTTTGGATTCGGCAGTTAAATTTTCCCAATCCTGAGTTTTGGGGTGAAGTTACCGATCATCTGGTCTCGTCGTTGATGACAGTTTATAACTCAGCCCATATGGTGCAGGTTGTTTATTCTCAGTTTAGAAGTTTGACGGCAATTAATGAATTAGAAAAACTTTGTTTAGAAACTACGTTAAATCATCTCAGTGCTGGTGTAAAAGCATCGATTCATCGAATTACCCCGAATGTCGCTTCTGTTCCGTCTAATGACACAACCCCATCAGCCAATTCTCAGAAAAAATCGGTATCGGAAACATCAGAAGCTGTACCGATTACTAACGTGCAGGTTGCAAAACACTATGACGGCCAAACTTCGCCTTTATCCCGTTTAGCTGTTTTAGATGCGCCTAAATTTGCCATTCTGGCCGATATTCATGCTAATGCCTCGGCTCTTGAAAAAGTCTTAGCTGAGCTAAAAGCGAAAAATATTAATCAGATTTTAATTTTGGGGGATTTAGTTGGTTACGGGCCACACCCAAATGAATGCCTAGATATCCTCTCTCAGTTGGATTGCGTGTCAATCAAAGGTAATCATGATTATGGTGCTGCCACAGGGGATTTTTCTCGCGGCTTTTCTAATTTAGCGCTGTGGTCGATCAAATGGACCCATGAAGCTATAGATGCAACACGTCGCCAGTGGTTGAATCTTTTAGAACCGGTTTTTTATCAAGATTCTTGGATGGCGGTTCATGGTGCTCCAATCGATAAATACTTTTTTTATGCGTATGTTTATCAAATGACGTATCAAACCAACTTAGATTGGCTGAAAGAACGCAATTTGGATTTCGCCTTTCACGGTCACAGTCATATTCAAGCTAATTTCGCTCATTCTAATCAATCTGGACTCGGCAAGGTCACAGGTAGAGAGCAGCGTTTGCAGGATTTTCAACAAGCGTTGTTGTGTCCGGGATCTGTTGGTCAACCTCGGGGTGGTGATGTTAGAGCGGAATATGCCATCTATGATCAGCAACATAAAATCATTGAATTCTGCTCCACCGATTACGATATTGAACGCACGGTTTCAGATATGCGTAGACTGAATTTCCCCTCGGCTCTTTATGAGCGGCTAATGCAAGGTAAATAAACGTTATTAGCATTAATTTTTGAAACCGTAAGACTAAGTTAAAAAAAGTCTTAAAGTTGTGTTTTTATGAGGCGGAAACATTTTGCCGCCTATTGCCGCTTGATCTAAAATTAACCTACAGAAACCTCCGATTAACCCATCCATGATTTGATCAGAGGACAGAAATTGACAGTGCGACTTCCAATTTCTTCACAATTTCAATGACTTGCCGTTTTTGAAATTGGCGACACTTGCTTGTGTTGCTGGAAACTCTAGGTTAATCAGCGTTTCCTATAAAAAACTACGTGCTGCTTTGTGTCGTTGATGAACACTCACAAAGTGATTAATAAATCTTAGGATTAATATTGGTTACGCTATGTTTGAACCCGGTAATCTTTCTCGTCCCATAAGCACATTGCGTGAAGTAAACCCGCAGCGAGTCAGCGGTGACGCAATTTCGGCTGCATCGAGAGGCTTTCGTTCGTCCTCCGAAGACCTGCAAGCCAATGCTCAAACCATCGCTCGTGCTAATACAACGTTTTCTGTGGTTCCGCCCACTTCCGAGCTCGATTTCGCTCGACAAGATCGTCCTGTTACCGAAACGGATATCAACCAAGCTCTAATTGAGCAGCGGCAAAATCAGCAAGTGTTCAATGCTTCTGCGGAGGTAATTTCTGTCGCTAATGAAAATACGGGCCGATTTATCGATATTGTTGCCTAGTGAGAGCACTTTCGGGTTCAGATTCGGTTTGTTTTAATAAAAAAGGGGATCTCCAATTATTTGAGCATCGTTTGTTGTAGGTGGTTGTTATGAATATTCAGCCTGCCAATCCCGTTATTTTTGGATCATCAAATCTACAGAATTCCTCGATCCAGCCCTTATCTCAAGTTCCAGAAGTGGCAACTGACAGTACCACTCTTGCTCCTATCCAGCAGCCTGCACTGACTAATAGAAACTCCCTGCAACCGGATCGTAGTAATGCCAATGTTCGTGGCAGAATTTCAGAGAGAAGCGATACGGGTTCAACGAGTCCGTCTGAATTATCGACGTCTGAAACTTCCGATGATGAACTTGAAACCGAGACCAGTGACGAAAGTGGTGAGTTCAGCAGTGTTCGATTTACCGAACAAGAGTTGGCCACACTGAGAAAACTTAAGGCCCGAGATTTAGAAGTAAGAACTCATGAGCAGGCCCATCAAGCCGTTGGTGGCAGATACGCCAGCGCTCCAACTTACGAGTACGAACGCGGCCCGGACGGGACCAATTATGCAGTTTCTGGAGAGGTAGCTATTCAATTGCCGAATCAGTCTGCCAGCGCTCAAGAGGTCATTCGTCAAGCTGACCAAGTTATTCGAGCGGCCTTAGCGCCTGCGGAGCCTTCTGCGCAAGATCGACAGGTCGCGGCTCAAGCTACGCAAGCTAAAGTGGAAGCAACTCAGCGACTGCAAGAAGAGCAGCAGCAACAGCAGGGCAATGATTCGACTGCCCAATCATCCAGTTCGCAGAGCGAGCGCGCTATCGAGCGATTTGTTGAAAACTCAGGTTTTGATGAAATCGCAATCGGTGAAATCATCTCAGCAGTAGCCTAGTGATCTCTGATTACCGGCAGATATGGCACCTCTGAATCGTACCCAAGAAAAGCATATTTCTTTATACCGGCTTACGATCCACTGTTAAAAACGTGTTTTCTTGGTATAAAGGTCAAGATTTTTCTTGGTTACTCTTCCCACACCCATCTCAATGGTTGTCCAAAATCGTCTTTGATTAAAATCTTTTTGGCACGACGTATTTTCTTAGTGGGCGGCTTGATCGGTTTTTTACGACTTTCAATGGCGGCAATTTCGTCGTTGACCATGGTTCGTGCTTCTGGTGGTTTTGAGCTGGACATAGATTTGAAGGGATTTACCCCAAAAAACTGGCCAGACTCTCCTTGCGCATGTTCTTTAACTTCTCCACCAGCACTGATGTATTGGCTGATTTGCTGTTCTATTTCAGCTCTTATTTCAGATTTGGTTTTTGGTTTTTCCTTCATAGGCTCAGTTCAATGCACAAGCTTTGGGGCGGTTAAGGGTGATTGTTGTAACTTAAGATTAGCTGGAGCTGATTGGTTCAGCATAGTGTTGCTTGGTGCTTAAGTGTATCTCCTTAGCTGAAAAATCTACTAGTATCAAGTGCCATATTTTTGTCAGTTTCTTTTTTGATCAGCGAGTTTAAAGACTGCTGTAAAAGCTCATTAGGCAATTTATCCACAAATTACACTCAGCATTACTCACAAATTTGGTTGAAAACTTTCTGCAAATTTTTCATTTTCGCGATCTTTGACAAACTTTTGTAGGTGGTCTACGAAATTGACTGTCAAAAAAGCTACATATTTAACGTATTGTTTTTAAAGAATATGTTTTTATTTTTAAGCATATTGTAATAACTTGATCAACGCGACAAGTTTGATTTTTAAGCTCATGTATCAGTTTTATGCCGAGGTTTTCCACAGTTTAGAAGATTTGTACGACAAGTCTTTCAAATCAGGCTGTGAATAAAGTGTTGATTAATCTTTCGAGAATTATTGTCAAGCGAATATGTTGATATTTCATAGAAATCCGTTGCTATTTCAGGCTTAAGGAAAGCACATTTCTATAACATGTGCCGAGTGGCAAATGTTTATTTGATGGTTGATTCGGTATTCTTCGATTTAAAGTTTTGATACTGCGTATTTTCTTTGGGGGCGTTATGAGGTTTTCGATTAGTCGTTTTGTGCTACCTGCATTGGTGTTATCAATGTGCTCTGAGCTTGTGAATGCGCAGGCGATAACGCATTGGTATTTTGGAGCGTCGGTTGCAAAGACCTCTTATGATCTTGATGCGAGCGATTTTTCAAGAGGTTTTTCGGGCGGTGAAGAGACTTTTCAGTTTGTTGGTGAAGACCAAGACGATACGGCTTTTCAGATAGTTTATGGGTATCAATTCAGTCGATACTTAGCGTTTGAAGGTTCTCTCTTTGATTATGGTGAATACGATCGCGAGGGCAGTACGGTATTCTCTGACGTTGTGGTGGTGGATTTTCTAGGCAACACCACAACCGTTGACGGGACTGGAACGGTGCAGGCATCCATTAAGCACCGGGGTTTTGCGGCCGCTGCTTTGGGAATTTGGCCGATTTCCCAGAATTTTTCCTTAAAAGGTAAATTAGGAGTGAGTTTTATTTCCTCCGATGTTGATGTTTCGACAACTTTTAACGTGCCAGCATTCACATTGGGTGGTGTTGATTTCCCAGCGACTGTAATTGTTGGCAGAGAAGAGCCGGATGATTCTCAAGTAGCTCTGAACTTAGGTATTGAGGCTGAATATCGCTGGAATAAAGATTGGAGTGTTACAGCCTTTTTTGAACGTAACTTAGATGTTGAAGCGGATTTCGTTTCTGAAGATACCGACCTGGATTTGGTGGGTATTAAGCTTTTGTATCATTACTAGCTTTTGTGCCGCTACTGATTAACAAAGGTTTTCCAGAACGCAGCCAAAATAGGATGTGTTAAGCGTTTATTTAACGCGAAGACTCCGACATCAAATTGCCCGATGGGCGATGGTGTCGGAATTTTCTTAACTTGTTCTCGCAGGGGGCTGTTCTCTAAAACAATCTCAGGGACAATACCTGTCCCAAATCCTAATGCAACCATACTCACTATTGCTTCATTTCCTGCTACCTGCGCATAGATTTTGGGCTTGATTTGCATTTCCCTAAACCATGCGTCGCTGGTTTCACGGGCGAGCCCTTCCATCGACAAGATCATAGGAGTTTTTTGCCAATTAAAATCGCCGTCAATGCCTCTCTCACGACCATCATCATTGCGGGAAATGGCCACCAGTGGGGTGGTTTGAATTTTTTTAAACTGTATTCCCGTTGGTAGATTTTTGGGGCACGCGGCAATAGCGATATCTTCTTGTTCGGACCTGATTCTGGCAATTCCTTGAGCGGGATCACCGGTATTGAGCTTGATTTCGACCCCTTGATGCTCCTGGCGAAACCCCTGCAAAATTTCGTACAAAAAACTATAACTTGCCGTTACCGAACAAAAAACCTTGAGCTCACCCACCAACTTTGACTGCTGATCGAGTAAGTTTTCTTTGACGGTATGCCAATCATTTAAAGCCGTGCGAGCGTATTTCTGAAAAAGTTGACCTTCCGGTGTGAGTGAGACACTGCGTTTATCTCGTAAAAATAATTGTACGCCGAGAGAATCTTCCAGTGCTTTGATGCTTCTACTTAATGCTGAAGGACTTAAATGGCAAATTTCGGAGGCTCGCGCAAAGTGTAAGCATTCACTTAGCGTTAAAAAATGACTCAGTGTTCTGGTATCCATAAATGAACGCCTTGTGTGCGGAAGATCTGAATAAATTCTTATAGTGCAGAAAACGCAATATTGAACTGATAATAATTCATTTCCTGCAACAGATTCTAGAGGCTACACTGTGCGGGTTATTTACAGTTTTATCGGTTGTTGCGTTGAGGCAACAACTCAGTCTTATTATTTCGGATTTTTACCATGCAAATTTATTACGACAAAGATTGTGACCTTTCCATTATCCAAGGTAAAAAAGTAGCCATCATTGGTTACGGCTCACAAGGCCATGCTCATGCTTGCAACCTAAAGGATTCAGGCGTTGATGTAACAGTAGGTCTTCGTTCTAACTCTTCTTCCGTTGCTAAAGCAAAAGCTCATGGTTTAAAAGTAGCGGAAGTAGAAACCGCAGTAGCTGGTGCTGATCTGGTTATGATTCTAACCCCTGATGAGTTCCAAGGCGCTTTGTACAAAGACGTGATCGAGCCAAATATCAAACAGGGCGCTACCATGGCATTTGCTCATGGCTTCGCGATTCACTACAACCAAGTAGTTCCTCGTGCTGATCTTGACGTCATTATGATTGCGCCAAAAGCGCCGGGTCACACGGTTCGCAATGAATACGCAAATGGCGGTGGTATTCCAGATCTTATCGCCGTATTCCAAGACGCTTCTGGTCGTGCACGTGAATTGGCGCTTTCTTACGCCTCTGCTATTGGCGGTGGTCGTACTGGTATCATCGAAACTACCTTCAAAGACGAAACCGAAACCGATTTGTTTGGTGAGCAAGCGGTTCTTTGCGGTGGTTGTGTCGAGTTGGTTAAGGCAGGCTTCGAGACATTGGTTGAAGCGGGTTACGCTCCAGAAATGGCATACTTCGAGTGTTTACACGAATTGAAATTGATTGTTGATTTGATGTACGAAGGCGGTATCGCCGACATGAACTACTCAATTTCAAATAACGCAGAGTACGGCGAATATGTAACTGGCGAAGAAGTGATCAACGATCAATCTCGCGCTGCTATGCGCAAAGCTCTAAAACGTATCCAAAGTGGTGAATATGCAAAAATGTTCATTGCAGAAGGTGCTGCCAACTACCCGTCTATGACTGCTCGCCGTCGTAATAATGCGGCTCACGGTATCGAAGTCGTTGGTGAAAAATTGCGCTCTATGATGCCTTGGATCACTTCTAAGAAGATCATCGATAAGAGCAAAAACTAAGTTATTTGTCTTTACTACTCAAAAACAGATTGGTTTTTGTTGTAAAAATGAATAAAAAAAGCGCGGCCTTGGTCGCGCTTTTTATTTTATGTCCCTAATGAAAACGCTATCATCTTCGCCTCAATTTTCTCTATGGACAATTTTGGTGACGCAAGAACAAACCCCTCAAGACAGCCCAATATCCAATGCTCAAGAAAAAGGTTCGGAGCAATCAACTCAATCAGTTGATTTGGAATCGCGAATTCCAGTTGATGAGCATATCGAAGAAGTTCAGGTTGACGGTGTAAAAGTTCGTCACCGAGGCGTATACCTACTGCCTAATTTATTTACCACGGGCGCGTTGTTTAGTGGTTTTTACGCAATAATTGCAGCCACCCAGCAACAATTTGAAGCTTCTGCGATTGCTATATTTGTGGCAATGTTGCTCGATGGCTTAGATGGACGTATTGCTAGGCTTACCAACACGACCAGTGATTTTGGTGTGCAGTACGACTCTATGTCGGATCTCGTTTCCTTTGGTGTTGCACCGGCGATGATCGC
>NZ_BAAGIE010000003.1:132637-214116 GCF_054658275.1 Sessilibacter sp. MAH3
CGAAAAAAAATCAGTGGCTTGAGTTATATGGTCAAGCGACTAAGTGCACACGGTGGATGCCTTGGCAGTTAGAGGCGATGAAGGACGTAGGAGCCTGCGATAAGCGCGGGGGAGCCGGCAAACATGCTATGATCCCGCGATTTCCGAATGGGGAAACCCACCTGTTTACAGGTATCTTACATTGAATACATAGGTGTAAGAAGCGAACCCGGAGAACTGAAACATCTAAGTACCCGGAGGAAAAGAAATCAACCGAGATTCCCTAAGTAGCGGCGAGCGAACGGGGAGAAGCCGATTGTTACTGTGTTAGTGGAACCTTCTGGAAAGTTGGGCGATACAGGGTGATAGCCCCGTACACGAAGATGCAGTAATGACACATTAAGTAGGGCGGGACACGTGTTATCCTGTCTGAAGATGGGGGGACCATCCTCCAAGGCTAAATACTCCTAACTGACCGATAGTGAACCAGTACCGTGAGGGAAAGGCGAAAAGAACCCCTGTGAGGGGAGTGAAATAGAACCTGAAACCGTGTGCATACAAGCAGTCGGAGCAGACTTGTTCTGTGACGGCGTACCTTTTGTATAATGGGTCAGCGACTTACTGTCTGTAGCAAGGTTAACCGTGTAGGGGAGCCGTAGAGAAATCGAGTCTTAATAGGGCGATAGTTGCAGGCAGTAGACCCGAAACCCGGCGATCTACCCATGGCCAGGTTGAAGGTGCCGTAACAGGCACTGGAGGACCGAACCGTCATCTGTTGAAAAAGATTCGGATGAGCTGTGGGTTGGAGTGAAAGGCTAATCAAGCCGGGAGATAGCTGGTTCTCCCCGAAAACTATTTAGGTAGTGCGTCATGTCTCACCCTCGGGGGTAGAGCACTGTTTGGGCTAGGGGGTCATCCCGACTTACCAACCCCATGCAAACTCCGAATACCGAGGAGTGCAATCATGGCAGACAGACGGCGGGTGCTAACGTCCGTCGTCGAGAGGGCAACAACCCAGACCGCCAGCTAAGGTCCCAAATTACAGTTAAGTGGGAAACGATGTGGGAAGGCTTAGACAGCTAGGAGGTTGGCTTAGAAGCAGCCATCCTTTAAAGAAAGCGTAATAGCTCACTAGTCGAGTCGGCCTGCGCGGAAGATTTAACGGGGCTCAAACTGTAAACCGAAGCTGCGGATGCTTTTAAGCATGGTAGGGGAGCGTTCTGTAAGCCGCTGAAGGTAAGTTGTAAAGCTTGCTGGAGGTATCAGAAGTGCGAATGCTGACATGAGTAACGATAAAGGGGGTGAAAAACCCCCTCGCCGGAAGACCAAGGTTTCCTGTCCAACGTTAATCGGGACAGGGTTAGTCGGCCCCTAAGGCGAGGCAGAAATGCGTAGTCGATGGGAAACGGGTTAATATTCCCGTACTTTTTATTACTGCGATGGAGGGACGGAGAAGGCTAGGCCAGCACGGCGTTGGTTGTCCGTGTTTAAGCGCGTAGGCTGAGGACTTAGGCAAATCCGGGTCCTTAAGGCTGAGACGTTACGACGAGCTCACATGTGAGTGAAGTGGTTGATGCCCTGCTTCCAGGAAAAGCTTCTAAGCTTCAGGTAATAAAGAACCGTACTCGAAACCGACACAGGTGGTCAGGTAGAGAATACCAAGGCGCTTGAGAGAACTCGGGTGAAGGAACTAGGCAAAATGGTACCGTAACTTCGGGAGAAGGTACGCCGGTTTTGGTGATGGGACTTGCTCCCTAAGCTGAGGCCGGTCGAAGTGACCAGGTGGCTGCAACTGTTTATTAAAAACATAGCACTCTGCAAACACGTAAGTGGACGTATAGGGTGTGACGCCTGCCCGGTGCTGGAAGGTTAATTGATGGGGTTAGCGTAAGCGAAGCTCTTGATCGAAGCCCCAGTAAACGGCGGCCGTAACTATAACGGTCCTAAGGTAGCGAAATTCCTTGTCGGGTAAGTTCCGACCTGCACGAATGGCGTAATGATGGCCACGCTGTCTCCACCCGAGACTCAGTGAAATTGAAATCGCAGTTAAGATGCTGCGTTCCCGCGGCTAGACGGAAAGACCCCGTGAACCTTTACTATAGCTTGACACTGAACTCTGAGCCTACTTGTGTAGGATAGCTGGGAGGCTTTGAAGCGGTGACGCCAGTTACCGTGGAGCCGTCCTTGAAATACCAGCCTGGTATGTTTGGGGTTCTAACGCTGGCCCATTATCTGGGTTGCGGACAGTGTCTGGTGGGTAGTTTGACTGGGGCGGTCTCCTCCCAAAGAGTAACGGAGGAGCACGAAGGTTGGCTAATCATGGTCGGAAATCATGAGGTTAGTGTAATGGCACAAGCCAGCTTGACTGAGAGACTGACACGTCGATCAGGTACGAAAGTAGGTCATAGTGATCCGGTGGTTCTGTATGGAAGGGCCATCGCTCAACGGATAAAAGGTACTCCGGGGATAACAGGCTGATACCGCCCAAGAGTTCACATCGACGGCGGTGTTTGGCACCTCGATGTCGGCTCATCACATCCTGGGGCTGAAGCCGGTCCCAAGGGTATGGCTGTTCGCCATTTAAAGTGGTACGCGAGCTGGGTTTAGAACGTCGTGAGACAGTTCGGTCCCTATCTGCCGTGGGCGTTGGAAAGTTGAGAAGAGTTGCTCCTAGTACGAGAGGACCGGAGTGAACGAACCTCTGGTGTTCGGGTTGTCATGCCAATGGCATTGCCCGGTAGCTATGTTCGGACGGGATAACCGCTGAAAGCATCTAAGCGGGAAGCCTCCTTCAAGATTAGCTTTCCCTGGGATCTTGAATCCCCTAAAGGGCCGTTGAAGACTACGACGTTGATAGGCTGGGTGTGGAAGCGTTGTGAGGCGTTGAGCTAACCAGTACTAATTGCCCGTGAGGCTTGACCATATAACTGAAGACATTGGTTGAGCGACAAGCTTAGGAAACTAAGCAAACGATACATCGACAGAGCTTAAACAGCTGTCACGGATTCTGACTCAGAGTAATGCAAAGTGTTAACTGAGCATTAACTTAAAGGGTCAAACAGCAAAGCAACTTCTATTACTTAAATACTTCTACCACCCTATTGCGTGATTGTGTTGACACTTGATCGCTATGTACTCTTAAAAGCTTAAAAGAGTGAATAGCAATAAAAAGTTCAAGAGAACGGAAAGACACAAACACCTACAGAATTGCTTGACGACCATAGAGCATTGGAACCACCTGATCCCATCCCGAACTCAGTAGTGAAACGATGCATCGCCGATGGTAGTGTGGGGTCTCCCCATGTGAGAGTAGGTCATCGTCAAGCTCTTAACTCTAAAAGGGCCATCCTAAAAGATGGCCCTTTTTTTATGCCTTCTTAAAAACAATCTATATACCCTTCAAAAATAACTCGCTAAATTAAAACTCTCATCAGCGTTTTTAATAAATATCCAACTCATCTTGGATGAGTTAATTTCAATTACCCAATACTAGTTAGATGATTGAAGATTACTCAGAATAGTTAGCTATTTTTGGCCAGCCCGGTGTTTGGGGCTATGGTTCTATTGCTAGTGGCCTATCTCCCTAAGTCAATTTGTTTCGTTAAACGCTGCGATGACTTGCTAGTTTCAGTGTTTTTTAACCACCGCTCCTGGGAATTTAAATGTTGCGACTAAAATCGATTACAATTTGCCGGCAACTTACCTTTATTAAATGAAAATGAGGAGGTCAATGTTGCCAGAAAATGAATGTTAATGGCGGCAATAATTTATTCGTATTTGAAGTTTGAGTATTACTCATACTCATTAGCGATCAATGCAATCCTCTCGTTATATAATTGCAGTAATTAATTACGATAAATCGGCTTCGGCTTTATTTCTGGTATTAAACAACCTTTATGTATTTTTAATAATAATGGCAAAGATTGGTCGAGAAGAATCGGGCCAAATTCAAGGTTTTTTTGTACGTTATGAATACGTCGTTGTTTTTGGGGCATAATGTATTTACTGTGGTTAAAACCTGTTTAATTGAACTGTTTCGCCATTTGTTAGATTGCTTCTAACAAATGGCGGGCTTTGTCTGAAATATTTAATTAACTCTGACTGGCGATATTTCCGTATAAGTACGTTCCACCAGATACGGATTTGGGTACAAAAAAGCCCGGCGAACCGGGCAAAGTTATGGCGAGTGATTAAGGAGAGATGAAATAAAGGTGTTATGAAAAAGCGCTTTAAAAGCGAGATACAAAGTTATTGCTTGTATTGGTTAAAAAGTCGATGTCTACACGACGCTCAAGTGCGTAAGCTTCACGGTCACCTTTTTGTGCTTGGGAGAAATTCGAGCCTTCGCCGCGAGTGATAATTCGAGACTCTTCTACACCCATCAGCAATAATTTATCTTTCACCGACTTCGCACGATATTGCGAAAGAACATTATTGTAGTCGTCGTTACCACGTGGATCGGTATGGCCAACCAGTTCGATATTGATATCGGGGTTTTCCATCAGCACTTCCGCAATGGCATCTACAACGCCTTCAGCATCTGTGTTTAGCTGGTCCGAATTGGTGCTGAAGAACACGCGCATTGGCAGTGTTTCTAGTTGTAGCTTGTAAGGCTCTGGTTGGCTGTTTTGGTCTACCAATAAAGCTTGGTTCACGGCGAGTTCCTCTTCTAAATAAGCGATTTCAGATGTTGCTGCTTTAAGGGATGCAGTAGATTCATCCGCTCTTTTTATCTCATCGCCAAGATACGCTCCTGCAAGTGAGCCGATAACAAAGCCTACAGGTCCTCCGACAATGGTGCCAACAATGGTTGATGTCGCAAAGGTGGCTCCTTGTTTTGCTTCGGTAGCGGTGGTTGCTGCTAACGATTGCGTGGCGCCAGTTACAAGTGCAAGTGAAAGAGTAGAAAGTGCGATTAGTTTTTTCATGTCCGTTTCCCGTGAATTTAAAAATCTGTGTGTTTTGTTTCGATAGGGTTATTAAACACAGGGAAGTAGGCTTCGGAATGGGTGCTTTAGGGCGAGTCAGCGATAGAATGTGGCAGAATATGGCAATTGCAGATTATTGCGGGCGTAAAAAAAGCCGCATGAGCGGCTTCTTCTGTTGTTTGACGACAAGCTAATCTTAAGCAGCGGTGCTTAATGCTTTAACTTGAGCGTTCAAACGGCTCTTGTGACGAGCAGCTTTATTCTTATGAATAATGCCTTTATCTGCAATTCGATCGATTACAGGTACTGCAGCCGTATACGCTGCTTTAGCTGCTTCTTGGTCACCGGCTGCAATGGCTGCATTAACTTTTTTAATATAAGTACGCACCATTGAGCGCAGGCTGGCGTTATGCTTACGCGCTTTGTCGTTTTGGCGAGCACGTTTTTTTGCTTGAGGTGAATTTGCCACCGTGTTGCTCCTGTGAATGGGCTGTTAAAACTAAGGACGCAGCATTATGCGTTTTTTTTAGTCTGTGTCAATTCGAATTTTAGAGATTTTTCTAATTATAGATAGATATCTCATCTTGCTTAGTTAGATTGAGCGCTTCACATAGGAAGTCGGCCATTCCTGTATCGTGAAGGTATCTAATAGCTCGATGATGGGTATCTATTGAAAAGCTGAGCGTGGCTTCGGAACTAGGTTTATGGCCAGCATACGTGGCTCAAGAAGCTGTGCTTGCTCTAGTTTTTGTGCAAGTCCACTTGGATAGGTATCTGGTAGTCTCGACTCTAAAACTAAATCATCATTAGTCTCGTACTGGAGACGCTTATCAGCGCGATCAGTTTCAATTCGGCTGCGACAGCCAATTTCCTCAATCGCCATTGCTAAGCGTTTAGCGTAGGTTTTGTCCAGTCCCTGTTTCAGAATGTTTACCTTGCCTGAAAACAGATTTTTCAGCTGGCTACCGTTTCTCACGCCAAAACGATCTGCAAACGCCATCATGGCCGCTTCACGATTTTTGCCTGGGAAGGTTTCACCCCAAAAAACAACTTTATAAGTATCCATAGTGCTTACTGCTTTGTTAGCTACCAAAAACATAAATACATCAATAAATGACGGAGTCAGAGTGGACCTGGTATCTAATCCATTAGAACTTTGTCCATTTTCGTAAGATAGGTTTGCATCTGAACTTAAGCGAGACCATAAGCGTGAGTTTTAGAGTTAACTCATACATGTCTTATATCGGATAAGTGCAGTTACTTTGTGATTAGTCTCTTTTCGGTAATTATATAACTGTTTAAACAATATGCAAAAGTGTGAACTACTTAATAGCTTTAAATTAAATGTTAAATTTTGTTTTCTTGTTCAAGAATAAGTAAATACTAATGTTAAGACTTGTTGTGCAAAATAATTCTGATCAGTATCTCTGATACTCATCCGTAATTTAATCAAGGGATAGAAATTAAAAATGTGATTTCCAATTCTTTAACCATTTCAATTATTTACCGTTCTTGAAATTGGCGAGGCTTGCCAGTATAGCTGGAAACTCTAGATTGATTAGAGCTTTCTATATTTTTTTGGTGGATTTTTGTAGTCGGTTTTTTTTTGGATTGTTCGATCAAATAAATCTTATTGGTTTGATCATTCCAGATTGAGATTGATAAACAAGGATTCGATTCAATGATGATATTACAAGTGAATTTCTATAAATAGCAAATCACTATAATTGTATCAAAAGAATTACTTAAATTAGGAATTAAGAGAGAAAAGCAAAAAACTGAAAATTAGATGAATATAATTTGTTAAATAGAAGTTTTGAATATAACAGTAAGATTCTCGATGTCGGCACAATTTCAATAAATGTGGATTATTAAAATTAGAGGTTCGTAATAAACATATTGTTTAATCTTGTAATTAATTCGGGTTTGCTTAAATTTATCCAAGGTGCAAATAAGGAATACGTTAAAAGAATTTTTAACTCATCTAATGAATGCTTGAACCTAAATAAAGGAACCTCCAATTAACTCAAGCATAAATTAATCAAAAGACAAAAATTGACAATGCAATTCCCGATTTTCTCAAAATTTCAATGCCTATCGTTCTTGAAATTGGCAGCAAGTCCTTGTGTCGATGGAAGCTCTGGGGCAATTAGAGTTTCCAAAAGTTTTTTGCATGAAATTAAAATTACGATCGCCGTCCTTGGCGATCTCAAACCAACATCCTGTCGGTAACATTAAAGGCTAGCAAAGAAGACTAACCCGAGAGGGGGTAATTCGTATAAATATTGGAGTCCTTTCCAAACGATATCCCTGATTTCTTAACCATCGAAAGTGATTTTCGATTGGTATAGCTCAAATTTTAAAGTGAAGACACGCCACTCAATGAAGTTACATTGCTGTCAGTTTTTGTGGCTGAAGATGATGAATCTTCAAATTTTTCCAACAGTGCGTCAGGTTTGCCTTTGCATGCTTTTACGAGTAGTTCTCGTCGTTTTGCGAGTAGCAAACCAATTTTTTCGGCCGAATCTTCGTCTAATCCAGGGATTTCCTGTTCAATTAGCGTTGTAATGTTTGCAGCAAGCTCTAGCATGCTGTCGTGTTCTTCTGCATCTTTTTTGTTGTCGAACATAGCGCCATCTCGATCACATTTCCAAACTGCTACAACAGCCATTTTCTTCCCCTTCTATAAGTACTGTATGTGTGTACAGTATTTTATTTTTGTCTGCAGGTCAACCAGTTTTAATGAGCGTTATGCATACAAAATAGTTAACGAGCTTGCCGAAGGTCTGAATTTCATAGCTCGACATTCGGTCACTTGCATATCAACACAGTAAAATCAGGTACACTGCCCAAAATTTCTGCCTAGGAATTCGCTGCTTGGAAAAATTACCACCTGAAAAAAATTCATCGTTACAAGAAGCTTCTGGAAAAAAAAGTCTGTTTCGCTCAAGTTCTATCGTCGGCTCAATGACCATGTCGTCACGCATTTTGGGATTGATTCGCGACGTATGTTTTGCGCGGTTTGTGGGTGCCGAGGCGGGGGCAGATGCCTTCTATGTGGCATTTAAGATTCCCAATTTTTTTCGCCGGTTATTTGCTGAGGGGGCGTTTTCTCAGGCATTTGTGCCGGTTCTGAGTGAATACCGTACTAAAGGCAGTTCTCAGGCCGTCAAGCTTCTCATAGATCACGTCTGTGGTGCTCTGGGATCAGTCCTGTTGCTCTTTACTGTATTGGCCGTTTTGGGCGCGCCTGTGGTTGCAACACTCTTTGCTCCTGGATTCGTGAACGATGAAGTTAAATTCGATCTGGCGACCGATCTTTTGCGAATTACGTTTCCTTATTTGTTTTTGATTTCCATGACAGGCTTTGCTGGAGCCGTGCTCAACAGTTATGACCGTTTTGCGATTCCCGCACTGACTCCGATTTGGTTGAATATCTGTTTGATTGGCGCTGCGCTTTTTGCTGCTCCTTATTTCTCGCAGCCTGCTTACGCGCTGGCTTGGGGCGTTTTGATTGCTGGGGTTGTGCAGTTGCTGTTTCAATTGCCTTTTCTGGCACAACTGCAACTCATGCCAAAGCCGAAGGTTAATTTCCGTCACGAAGGGGTTATTCAGGTACTTTCATTGATGGCACCGGCAATCTTTGGTGTTTCAGTAAGTCAGCTAAATCTACTTCTCGATACCGTGCTAGCGTCTTTCTTACCAACGGGAAGTGTTTCTTGGTTGTACTATTCTGATCGATTATCAGAGCTGCCCTTGGGCGTTTTTGCGGTGGCGATAGGTACGGTTATTTTGCCGAATTTATCGCGTTTACACGCCAGTGAAGATCCTGGCCGATTCAGTGCGACCCTTGACTGGGCACTCAGAATGATTGTGATGATTGCAGTGCCCGCTGCGCTGGCGTTGATTCTCTTAGCCGAGCCTATTCTCAGCACCTTGTTTTTATACGGTAAAACGACCGCTTTCGATATTGAAATGTCGACGTGGAGCCTTCGTGCTTATGCGTTGGGATTAGTCGCATTCATGCTTATTAAAGTGCTAGCGCCGGGTTTTTATGCGCGCCAAGATATGAAAACGCCAGTGAAAATAGGCATTAAAGCCATGATTGCTAACATGGTTTTTAATGTGGTGTTTGTGGTGCCGTTGTATTTTTATTTAAATTTAGGCCACGTTGGTCTTGCCTTGGCGACTTCTGTTTCGGCTTTCTTGAATGCAGGTTGGTTACTTCACGAGTTGAAAAAGCGCGAGGTTTATCAACCAGAGCCGGTATGGAGGCGAATGTTCTTTACGCAAGCGGTTGCTAATGGTGTTATGGCACTTTTGCTGGTCTTAATTCTCACGCAAGTACCTTCTTGGATTGAAATTAATGCCGCTCAACGATGTTTGTGGTTACTGCTTCTTTGCGTTGTTGGTGGTGGCAGTTATCTATTGAGTTTATACGCCTGCGGAATTAGGGCGAAAGACCTCCGACCTTCTCGCTAGTTAAGGAAAATGCCACACAACTTAAAAGTCATCGGTTATAATCACCGCCCTTTTTAACCCCGATGCTGGACGAGTCTGTGGCCGAGACCCAAATTAATCATGCACCCAAGTTGATCCGAGGACTGCACAACATCCGTGATATTCACCACGGTAGTGTCGTTACCCTAGGTTCGTTCGATGGTGTGCATCTCGGCCATCAAAGAGTCATAAAGCAATTGAAAGACAAGGCCGCTGAATATGGTGTGCCGTCGGTTGCAGTAATATTTGAGCCTCAGCCAATGGAGTTTTTATCGCCGCAGGCGGCTCCGGCTCGAATCATGAGGTTTCGCGAAAAAGTCAGAGCGCTGCTTGATGCCGGAATAGACCGAGTTTGTTGTTTGGAGTTTAACAATAAGCTCAGCTCACTTTCGGCCCAAGAATTTTGTGAAAAAATTCTCGTACATGGCTTGGGAGCTCGATTTGTTGTCATTGGCGATGACTTTCGCTTTGGGCAAGACCGCCAAGGGGATTTTGAGTTTCTTCAAGCACAAGGTACCAAGTGGGGCTTTGGCGTTGCTGATACCAACACGCTGGAACAAAACGGCGAAAGAATCAGTAGTACTCGTATTCGTCATCTTCTAGCCGAAGCTGACTTTGACGAGGCAAGACACTTATTAGGCAAACCGTTCACTATGAGTGGCCGGGTGGGTTATGGCAATCAGCTGGGGCGTAAACTCGGACTACCCACCGCGAACCTAGCCATCCGGCGTTATAAAACTCCCGTCCGCGGCGTGTTTGCCGTTCACGTTACACTTCCTAGTGGTGAGGTTTTACCCGCGGTGGCGAATGTCGGCGTACGGCCTACGGTTGACGGTATTGCAAAACCGATACTTGAGGCCCATGTATTAAACTTTGCGGGTGATCTTTACGGACAAATGTTAACCGTAGAGTTTTGCAAAAAGCTTCGTGATGAATCCAAGTTCGAATCTATTACTGCCCTACAGCAGCAAATTTTAAAGGATATCGAACAGGCTAAAGATTATTTTAAAGAAAACTCGTTATTTTAGAGAAAACCCAAAGTAGTTAAGTAGTTTCTTGTGTGTACCCAAAGACCTGTACATATTGGAACCTTTGAATTTTATCCCACGACTTCTGTGTTGTTATGACTGATTACAAAAAAACTCTTAATCTTCCGCAAACCAGTTTTGCGATGAAAGCTAATCTTGCTCAGCGTGAGCCAGAGTTTGTTAAACGTTGGC
This sequence comes from Sessilibacter sp. MAH3, assembly GCF_054658275.1. Lineage (NCBI taxonomy): Bacteria > Pseudomonadati > Pseudomonadota > Gammaproteobacteria > Cellvibrionales > Cellvibrionaceae > Sessilibacter > Sessilibacter sp. MAH3. Next base: position 143,265 of record NZ_BAAGIE010000003.1, read on the forward strand.
AGAAAGAAGGTACCTACGAAAAAATTCGTAACTCCCGTGCGGGTCGAGAAAAATTCATACTTCACGATGGCCCGCCCTATGCAAACGGCGACATCCACTTGGGTCATGCAGTTAATAAAATCCTGAAAGACATCATTGTTAAATCGAAGACTTTATCTGGTTATGACTCACCCTACGTTCCGGGTTGGGATTGCCATGGCTTACCCATTGAACATCGCGTTGAGAAAAAAATTGGCAAGGCCGGTGTTAAGGTCGATTTCAAAGCTTTCCGACAACAGTGTCGTGATTACGCAGCTAAGCAAGTAGAAGGTCAAAAGAAAGACTTTATTCGTTTGGGTGTACTTGGCGAGTGGAACAACCCCTACCTCACCATGGATAAGCAATACGAAGCTGACATTATTCGCGCACTTGGAAAAATCATCGAAAACGGCCATTTGCAAAAAGGTTTCAAGCCTGTTTACTGGTCCGTTGTGGGTGGCTCCGCGTTAGCCGAAGCTGAGGTCGAATATCAGGATAAAACCTCGTTTTCCATTGATGTTAAATTTGCTGTGGTTCACCAATCTGCTCTAAAAGCCGTGTTTGGCGCTGAGCAAACCTCAGAAACAGCTTACGTAGTTATTTGGACAACAACGCCTTGGACTCTTCCTGCCAACCAAGCCGTTAGCTTGAACGCTGAATTAGATTACGCCCTAGTGGTTGCTGGCGATGAAAGCTACGTGTTAGCCGAAGCGCTTGTTGAGTCGGTAATGCAGCGCTCTAACATTGAAGATTACAGCATTGTGGGTCGCGCCAAAGGCAGTGATCTTGAGCACTTGAAGCTTCAACATCCATTTTACGATCGACAAGTTCCAGTGATTTTAGGTGATCATGTCACTACAGACGCTGGTACCGGTTGTGTTCATACTGCTCCCGATCACGGCGGTGAAGACTTTGCTGTGTCGCAAAAATACGGTATCGAAACGCTTAACTATTTGGATGATTCCGGTATCTATCGAGCGAATGTTGAAATCTTCGCCGGTGAGCATGTGTATAAGGTCGACGAAAAAGTCATCGACGTATTAAAAGAACATAATGCGCTTTTGTGTGAAGGCAAAATTGTTCACAGCTTCCCGCATTGCTGGCGTACCAAAACTCCGCTGATTTTCCGAGCGACGCCGCAATGGTTCGTCAGTCTCACCAAAAATAATCTGCAATCTAAAGTAATGAACTGCATCGATGATGTGCAGTGGATTCCGGGTTGGGGTAAGGCTCGTATTGAATCAATGCTGGCAAACAGCCCAGACTGGTGTATTTCTCGCCAACGTACTTGGGGTGCGCCCATCGCATTGTTTGTACATAAAGAAACCCAAGAATTGCATCCAAAAACGCCAGAACTTATCGAAGAAGTGGCCAAACTGGTTGAGAAAGATGGCATGGATGCTTGGTTCGATCTTGAGCCTAGCGCCCTGTTGGGTGACGAGGCCAACGACTATCAAAAAGTTACCGACACGCTAGATGTCTGGTTCGATTCTGGTGTTTCTCACTATGCCGTGGTTAGTCGCAGAGAAAATTTAAGCTTTCCGGCAGATTTGTATTTAGAAGGTTCTGATCAACATCGTGGTTGGTTCCAGTCTTCTTTAAAAACCAGCTTGGCTATCAATGAAGCACCTCCCTATAAAGCAGTGTTAACCCACGGCTTCTTGGTGGATTCCAACGGCCACAAACTTTCTAAATCTGGCGACAACGCAATTCCACCTCAAGAAGTGCTTCAGGAGTTGGGTGCAGACGTTTTACGTCTTTGGGTTTGTGCAACAGACTTCAGTGGTGAGATGAGTGCGTCCAAAGAAATTCTAAAACGCACGGCGGATTCTTATCGCCGTATTCGTAATACCGCCAGATTCTTATTGAGCAACATTCCTGATTTTGATCCGGCTAAAGATTTATTAAGTACTGATCAACTCTTATCGTTGGATGCTTGGGCTGTGGCAAGAACTGCACAGCTGCAAACTGAATTGCGCAAAGATTACGACAGTTATCAATTGCACCTGCTGTATCAGAAGTTGCATAACTTCTGTAGCGTAGAGCTAGGTGGTTTTTACCTCGATATTATTAAAGACCGCTTGTACACAACCGCCGCCGATAGCTTGGCGCGCCGTTCTGCACAAACCGCGGTGTATTGGATAGTCGAAGCCTTGGTTCGCTGGATTGCACCGGTATTGAGTTTTACCGCCGAAGAAATTTGGGCAGCCTTGCCAGCGGTGGAGAACAGAGACGACACGGTATTTACCGCTGAGTGGTTAGAGCTGCCGCAAATTGATGCGGATATGAGTTACTGGAAAACCATTTCTAACGTAAAAACTGCGGTTAACAAGGTGCTTGAAGAAGAGCGTAATGCCGGTGTAGTTGGTGGTGGTTTGACCGCTAGTGTGACGCTTTGCGCCGAAGGTGAAATCTTTGAAGCAATTAATAAGCTCGAAGAAGAGCTTCGTTTCGTATTGATCACCTCGGCAGCTTCTATTTTACCTTTATCAGAAGCCGCCAATAATGCAAAAGATACCGATATCAAAGGTTTGAAAGTCTTGGTCAGCAAGGCTTCCGGTGAAAAATGTGTGCGCTGTTATCACGTTTTAGAAGACGTTGGCAGCAATTCAGAACACCCAGAGATTTGTCCTCGCTGTGTAACCAATATCGATGGACAAGGTGAAGTGCGTAAGTTTGCCTAGACATTTTCTAGTCACGCAAACGGCAATATAGAGGCAAATTTTGTTTAATTTATCGAAGGCTACAATCGCTTGGTATTTGATTGCTTTAGCGGTAATTTTGGTTGATCAAGTTAGTAAGTATTTAGCAACTGCCAGTTTGGAGATGCATACTCCAATAATATTTACGTCCTTTTTCAACTTTACGCTCATGTACAACGAAGGCGCAGCTTTCAGTTTTCTAAGTGACGCAGGCGGTTGGCAAAGGTATCTGTTTTCAGGTCTTGCTGGGGCGGTGAGTATAGGTTTGGTTATTTGGCTGGCAAGAATTCCGTCGTATAAACGTTGGGAGCCAATTGCTTTAGCTCTTGTACTTGGGGGCGCCATTGGTAACCTCTACGATCGAGTTGTTCTCGGCCATGTTGTCGATTTTATTGTCGTTCATTATCAAGATCATTACTGGCCTGCATTTAATATTGCCGATTCTGCGATTTCAGTTGGCGCTATAATGCTGGTAATTGACGCTTTTTTTGGCAAAAAAAAATCCGGTGAGATGGCTTCTGAGAACTTAGACAAACAGTGATGACAACTATGACAGATTTAACAATTGGTCCCGGTACCCGAGTCACGCTTCATTTCTCTTTGAAATTAGAAAATGGAGACGTAGTTGATACAACTTTTGGCGGCGAACCAGCCACTTTTGAGGTGGGTGACGGCAATCTATTAGAAGGCTTTGAGCGCGCGCTCTTTGGAATGACCTGTGGTAACAGAGAGACCTTGGTTATTAAGCCCGAAAACGGGTTTGGTCAGCGTAATCCGCAAAATATTCAAGAAATTCCTCGCTCGGAATTTGATCCAGGCATTGAAATGTCAGAGGGTTTGGTACTTTCTTTCGCCGATGCAGCAAACACCGAACTGCCGGGAGTGGTGAGCAGTTTTGATGAGCAGACGGTAAAGGTCGATTTTAATCACCCTCTATCTGGACGTGATATCCACTTTGAAGTGGAAATCATTGATGTTGCACCGGTTACCACTCATTAACGAACTCACGTTTTCTCTTTTTTGATGTAGGGAAGTTTTCAACCTATGGACATAAAACTTGCTAACCCCAGAGGGTTTTGCGCTGGTGTTGATCGTGCTATCGATATCGTGAATCGAGCTTTAGATGTATTCGGCGCTCCTATTTATGTCCGTCATGAGGTGGTTCATAACAAATTTGTGGTTGATTCTTTGCGCGATCGCGGAGCAGTATTTGTCGACGAGTTGGATCAAGTGCCGGATTCTTCGTTGGTGATCTTCAGTGCTCACGGTGTTTCAAAAACTGTTCAGCAAGAGGCTCAACGCAGAGGTTTAAAGGTCTTCGATGCGACCTGTCCGTTAGTGACCAAGGTTCATATGGAGGTTTTGCGTTTCAGCCGCAACGGCCAAGAGTGCATTCTAATCGGCCACAATGGCCATCCCGAAGTTGAGGGTACTATGGGTCAATACGATCACAGCTCCGGCGGTGAAATGTATTTGGTCGAAAACGAAGGCGATGTCGAAAATCTTCTAAGTAAGGTTCGTGATCCCAACAATCTTTCCTACGTGACCCAAACTACCCTGTCCGTTGACGATACCGCACGTGTTATTGATGCACTGCGCACAGTATTTCCCAAAATTAGCGGTCCTCGTAAAGACGACATTTGTTATGCCACCCAAAATCGTCAAGATGCTGTACGCCAGCTAGCACTGGAGTGCGATCTGGTTTTGGTGGTTGGATCGGTTAACTCCTCTAACTCGAATCGTCTGCGAGAATTAGCCGAACGCTGTGGCACCAAAGCATTTCTGCTGGATAACGCCGATGCTATCGAAGCCGATTGGCTTAAAGGAGTTTCTACCATTGGCCTTACCGCGGGTGCGTCTGCGCCAGAAGTCTTGGTAAAGGGTGTTGTTGATCGATTGGTGGCGATGGGGGCGAGCTTACCGGTGGAAATAGACGGACAAGAAGAAAATGTTCGTTTCACATTGCCAGTAGAGTTGCGCTGAATTTAATTTCTAGCTCTTGATTGGCATCACTTTTCGTTTGTTAAAAATTTTCTAGAATATTCGCTCATCCAGAATTTGTTCCGTTTGTCTGCGTTTGCCAGCGCTAGTCTGAGTTGAGCTAGTGTAAAAGAGACTTCGTCTAATCTTAATGTTAGAAATAGTCTTGAAGGTTAGAAATAGTCTTGATGGAACATCTGTCGTATCGACTCTAGGTTCGCAGAACAACACGTCTCTAGAATTAACTTATTGGAAAGGTCCATGAGCATAAATACCACCCAACGCGGTTTTACTTTAATCGAGGTAATTATCGTTGTTGCCATCATCGGAATTCTGGCTTCTATTGCTTTTCCGGCTTATCAAAGTCAGGTTGATAAAGGTTATCGCTCCGATGCGCAAGGTGCTTTAACTGCCTTCGCTCAAGCCATGGAGCGTTATTACACCGCTAACGGAACCTACGTAGGTGCAGAGGTTGGCGGTGATCCAGCCGGTGCAGAAATAGCCTTTGGCGATGCGCCTGTTGCACCACGTATTTTCTCTCAACAGGTACCGTTAAACGGCGGTGCAGCGGTTTATGATCTGGTTATCGCAGAAGCTACCGCAACCGGTTACACCATATACGCTCGACCACTTGCCGGAGCGCGCATGACCGGCGACGGTCTTTTCGCCATTCGCGGCAATGGCCGTCGCGGTTGGGATAGAAATGACAACAATGACCCATTTGAAGCAGGTGAAACCTGCTGGGAACAAGAGTGTTGATTTAGGTAGTATTGATTTAGATGGTGTTGATTTAGATGACTTTAATCTAAATTTTCTCAGGAAACCGTTCAGGTTTTTCAGCATGTTCGGCGCATTTTTAAGCTTGAGATGCGCAATACTTCTTCGATGTTTGCAAAAATAAAGTCCGAAGAATGTGTGAATAATGTTTTTTTTCACACATTCTATGGCGATTTCCTCACAGTTTTTTTAGCTCTCAAATCTTAGTCTCCCATTGATTCTGCCGACAATACCGCTGGTCAGTCGTCGGATGCTGTCAAACATAAGTTTATCTATTATCCCTTAAAAGAATTTCATTAAAGGCTCTAAAGTGAAAGATAACTCTGGATTCACCTTAATTGAGTTGTTGGTAGCCGTAGCTATCTTGGCAATTCTAGTTGCCTTCGCCATTCCCAATTTTACCGACACAACCGCTCGCAGTCGTTTGGCAGCTAACGCTAATGAAGTGCTTGGCGCCATCCAGCTTGCTAGAGCGGAGGCGCTGCGTCGCAACGGTGCTGTGTCATTAGCACCTCTTGACGGTGCAGATTGGTCAAACGGATTTGCAGTGTATATAGACGCCGGTGGTACGGCCAACGCCTATGATGATGGTGAAGAGATTCGTATTTTTGAGAACTTTGGTCGCGGTACAACCATCGCGACTGTGGGCGCTTCAACCAATATCATTTTTGATAGCCGCGGTTTTGCCAACTCTAATGGAGCCGGTGCTGCGCCTTCGGAAGAAGCGCTTCGAATTTGTGATGATCGTCCAGCAGAGGTGGGGCGTTTAGTTAATTTACTGGTATCTGGCGCCACTTGGGTGGCAGATGCAAACGACTGTAACTAGTGAGTTTAAAGAGTTGTGAAGTGTATGCGTACTTCGAATAAAAGCTCCCAAAAGGGCATTACCTTAATCGAAATTCTGGTAACCGTTATTATTCTGGCGATCGGTTTTTTAGGTCTAGCCAGCGTTCAGCTACTGGGAACTCGCAATATTTCCTCTAGTAACTATCGTTCTCTAGCAACCATTTATGCCCATGACATTGTTGAGCGCATGAGATCAAACCAAACCGGCGTTGATTTTGGTGCTTATAACAATACCAACAGTGAAGACGGCGTTGATCCCGGCTGTTCACCTTGTTCACCAGCCGAGTTGGCGCAACTTGATCTGTTCCAGTGGAATACTCTGATGACCTCTAACCCGGTTCAAGGCGGCTTACCTAATGGCAACGGAACCATTGATTATTCGGATGCGACCGAGCAATTTACTGTGACAATCACGTGGTCTGAAAACACCATAGATGATGCCGGGCCGGGGTTACAGGATCAGACTTACCAACTTGTTGTGCGACTTTGAAGTTAACGGAATTTAGTGTTAGTGATGCCCATGAAAAACTTTAACGATGCAAATCGCCTTACACAGGGTTTCACCCTAATAGAGCTGTTAGTGGCGCTATTTTTGGGTGCTGTTTTAATTTTTGGCGCAATCCAAGTCTTTGACAGCAGCCGCGAAGGTGCCCGCGTTCAAAATGCCATGGCATCGATTCAAGATGGTGGGCGGGTTGCTATGGAGCTCATCTCTCGGGATATTCGCCGCGCTGATTCCAGTGGTTGCTTGGCGGATAAGTCACGAATTCAAAATATATTGGATGCCTCTACAGCAAATTACTTGGATGACGTGCACCCATTTTTTAATTTAGGTGCGACGGCTGGCGAGAGCGGTGTTACCGGCGTTGAGTCGGCATTGGGTGACGTGATCACCGACTTTAATCCCCTTACCGCTGTTTCTACCGATTTGGACGTAATCGATGGCACCAGTATTTTACGTGTTGTGGGTGCTGCTCCGGCTTGCGACGGCATCAATGCGTTGGATAACTCCTCATTAGATGAAGATGATCCGTTGCGTTTGAGATCCGCGTGTGAAATTCCAGAGGGAACCGTTCTTCTGGTAGCCGATTGTCAACGCGCCGATATCTTTGTGAAAACTAATCCCGCCGGTGCCGGTTTGGTTATCGAACATGCTGCGACAGCAGCGGGTGGTTTTGCCAATACACAACCTACTTTTTCAAAAACCTATAAATACGACGCTCAAATTCTAGTGCCTTTTGTTCGCGAGTATTTTGTTGCGCAAGGTTCTAACGGCAACAACTCTTTGTACCGACGCGACAGTGGTCGGGTGCAAGAATTGGTAACTAATGTCGTTGATTTTCAGGTTATCTATGGACAAGACAGTAACGACAACGGTGCCGCCGATATTTTTGCCGGAACCTTCGCTGATATGTCTACAGTGGTATCGGTACGAGCCAGTTTAACCGTGCGAAGTGAACAGGCGATTATTCGCGAGCCCGGTGATGTTGATAGTCGTCCAATTATTCGCAACTACACCAGTACTAACGGAATTCGTAATCGCGTAGTTGCGTCTTCTGTGGGTGGATAATAGTTCTTTGCTCTTTTTATACGTGGGAGTTTCTTCATGAACAGCTCAAGACAAAATCAAAGCGGCGCCGTCTTGATTGTAAGCCTCGTGGTTTTATTGGTACTGACCATCGTTGTGCTTTCTGCCAACCGAAATGTTTTACTTCAAGAACGTATGACCGCGGCTATTCGTGACTCTGATATTGCGTTCCAAGCTGCGGAGTCTGGTTTAGTCGAAGCGGAAGCGTTTATTAATGATGTGCTACCGGGCCTTGGCGGATTGGGCATTTTTTCTGCCACCGGCAATGACGGTTTATACGCAGTTAATGCCGGCCCCTCTGACTATACAGACCCTGCCGTGTGGGCCGATGGTGTTACCCGCCAAGCGGTGGCAACCGCCGACGGCTACGACGTGCGTTATTTTGTCGAAAGTCTGGGTGCTTTTTCTATTGGTGGTTTAGGTGAAAGTATTGCCCTCAACAACGATTACAGTCAGCCAGAACAAGACACAGTTGCCGATGTTTTCCGCGTGGTAGTTCGTGCAGCGGGTCCAAATGGCACACCAGTAAAAGTTGTAGCTAGCTATTTCAGTGCAAATCTCTGATTTAACTTAAATTATCAGCTAATCAAATTTGTTTCGTTAATTCATTCACAAAAAATGGACAAGCTTCCGCTTGCCGGTGAGAGTTATGGGTTTCTCAAATCATAAAGTTTTTTTGCGGGCTAGAACGTTTTCACATGTTGCGTTTACGTCGGCGCTTACTTTGGCAACCTGTCACAGTGCCTTTGCCGTTAATCTACCAGATCGCCCTCTGTTAACCGAGGCGAGTATTGAGCCTAACGTCATGTTAACGCTCGACGATTCTGGTTCTATGACCAACGGCTTTAACTCCGCAGATTTCGATTCAGGGAGAACCTACTCAAACACTCCCAATAATAATAACGGGCAGGGAACAAGAGATTGTCCGAGAGCAATTGCTATTCCCGATCTAGGAGATCGATTAGATAATCTGGATGATGCTGTTAAGGAAGTTAATCGCATTGTTGCGCGTACCGATGCAGACGGTAATGCATTTTTTACCCATCTTGGCGTTGATTACGCGTGGGGTACCTCCAATGAGCGCGATGTTAGAACGGGCTTGCCACAGCGCTGTTTCTTATCGGGTGGACGCTACTTTGTTCAGTATTCTGACGATTTTGAAATCGAAGGAGCATCGGGCGGCAACTCTATTTTTACCTTTGGTAACTTCTGGAACTATTACTTCTCAAACGAGGATGGTACCGACGGTGATAACTGGGGTGAAGAAGATCAGAAGTTTGGTGTTGGTGAACGTATCGAGGTTGCTCAAGACGCCGCAAAATTGCTGTTAAGAAGTTTGGATGGTGTTCGTATTGGACTAGGTGGTTTTGACAACGGCGTTGGTGGCACAATTCTCGCCGAAATTGATTCCATTGATGCTGTTGTGGGTACGCAAAACGGCGTTGGAATTACGCAACGTGAACTGCTCATCGATCGAATCAACGATATTGTTGCAGAAGGATCTACGCCTCTCGGTGAAACACTTTCTGAAATGGGTCGATACTTTGTTGAAGGTTTCCTCGACCAGCCCTTAATCTTGCATCCAAACGACGTCAGTGGCACTCCTACTGGTACAGAGAGCGTTGAAACAGCAGGAAGAGTCTTTAACAACGAGCCTTTGTATTTAAACGGCACCCGCAGGCCTACCGCCGAGCGCCCGGTTATTCAAGCTTTCTGTCAGCGAAACTTTACGGTAATGCTTACCGATGGTGCTCCCCAGTCAGACAGTCGTCACAATCCATTGCTTGAAAACTACGACGAAGACGGCTTTGATTCCAGATTTGGCAACGACGTATTTGATGATATTGCATTGGCTTTATACGATATCGATTTACGCCCTGATTTGAACGAGTTCGACGGCGATCCCGTGCGCAACAACGTGTCTACCTATGTAATTGCCGGTTTCGATGGTGTTGGTGTTTCAACCGTTCTTACCAATGTTGTAAATAATGGCATTGGTTTTGGTGTAGATGAAAACGTAGGCCCAGGCACCTTGTACGAAGCCTCAGACGGTGACGCGTTGGTAGACGCATTCGACCGAATTTTCGAAGAAATCTTCTCAAGTGCGGGTTCTCTAACGTCGGTTACATTCAACTCGGGATCACTAGAATTAGATACTGCGCTTTACCAAGCCACCTTCTCACGCACCGAATTTTTATGGAACGGTGAGTTGGTAGCGTTTCCGATTGACGAAAACACCGGCTTGTTTTCATTGGATGCCGCTTGGAATGCTTCACGAATTCTTGATGCGCGAGTAGCCGCAAACGGACACGAAGATCGCTCAATTTATACCATGGGTAACAACAACGACGGTATATCTTTCGTAACGTCAAATTGGGGTCAGTTAACTGCGACCCAGCAGAATGATTTACGCGGCGGTGGCACTCCTGCTCAGGGCCGCGATGTTTTGAACTACCTACGTGGCGAATCTAACCCTTTATTTCGCGATCGAACAACCTCAGATGGTCGTTTAGGTTTGTTGGGTGATATTGTTAACTCATCGCCAATTGAAGTGGGAGAGCCAGAACTAAATTATCCTGATCCAGGTGTAACGGTTGGCAACGGCACTGTGAGCACTGCTTTTGGTACGGCGAGCCGCCCTTACTCACAATTTCGTGCTGCTAATGCAGGGCGTGAATCGATAGTCTATGTGGGTTCTAACGATGGAATGATGCATGCCTTCCGAGGCAGTCCTGAAGATGGTGGTCAGGAAGTATTTGCATACATTCCAAGCCAACTTTTCGACTCAAGCAGAGATGACGAAGGGCTTTTCTTCCTAACTAATGAACGTTACGACCACCGTTTTTACGTTGATGGCCCTCTTACCGCGTCAGACATCTTTATTGACCCAAATGGTGGCTCTAGTGACCGCTGGAGAACCGTTGTCGTTGGTGCGTTGAGAGCAGGCGGCAGAGGTATTTACGCGCTGGATGTTACTGATCCAAGTACTTTGAGTAATCCGAACAACGCAGCTGATGTCGTTCTTTGGGAATTTGACGGCGACGATTCACCGAATATGGGATACGTATACGGCGAAATTCGAGTTGCGTTGATGGCCAACGGCAAGTGGGCGGCAATTGTTGGTAACGGTTATAACAGCGATAACGAAGAAGCTCGGTTATTTATTATATTCTTCGAGGAAGGTGCCGACGGTACTTGGTCTACCGGTGAATGGGTTGAGCTTGAGACCGGAGTTGCTAATGACAACGGTATGGGAGCTCCTGTATTAGCCGATCTAGATGGCGACTTCATTGTCGATCGTATTTACTCGGGTGACATTCGCGGCAACATGTGGGTGTTTGATGTAAGCAGCGATAACCCAAATAATTGGGGGTCTGCATACACGCGCAGCAACGGCGAGCCGCAACCATTGTTCACCGCGCGCAATGACTCTAACCAAGTGCAAGCAATTACAACGCAACCTATTATTACCCGTAATCCAGACACGGTTACCACCGGTAATGGCGCAAACGTGTTGGTCTTCTTCGGAACCGGTAAATTTATTGAACAAGGTGACTATACCGATCTAACTCAAATGTCATTCTATGCCGTATGGGATAGAGGTGATGGCTCCCTTGATCGTGGTGATTTGGAGCCTCGTATTCTAACGACAACAACGATTACCAATGCCGATGGCGAAGAAGTTATTACTCGCCAAGTGTCTGGTGATCAGATTCGGTGGTTTAATGGATCTGAAGGCGAATGGGGTTGGTTTATGGATTTCCCAGAGCCCGGCGAGCGTGTCATTGTTGAGCCATCGATCTTGCAAGGTAGTTTATTCTTCGCGAGTTCTATACCAACGACATCGGCATGCTCTAACGGTGGTCAAGGATTCCTGAACAGTGTTTCTACTAATGGTCTTGCATCCGAAACGCCTTTATTCGATGTAAACGGTGATGGCCGTGTTGATATCGAAGATCTAGGTTATGTTGGTGAAACAGTATTGGATGGCTTACCTTCGGGTGCGGCCTACATTGGTGGTGGAGACACAGAAGATCCATGTCCTGCCCAAAATGGACAATACCAAGCGTACTCAACTTCAAGCGGTGAAATTCAATATCGCTGGGTCTGTCCAGAAGATGGAAGTACCACCGGACGCTTGTCATGGCAGGAACTTTTGTCTCAATAGACTTTGGTTTAAATCTGTAAGACTTTAAAATTAAGATCTTCATAACGTGAAAAACCCGGCTCTAGCCGGGTTTTTTTATGCCTGAATATATTGCTTATAAAATTTAAACAACCTTGTCTCCTTCTGTGTTGCGAAATTGACCGCTCATCCTCTGCGTGTCGCTGTATTTAACATCCCTAATATTCCCAGCCGCTAAATTAGTTTAGATTTTGGGTAAGTAATTAATCACACAAAATATTAATTATTTAGTTATAAATTTTGTAAATTTTTAAAACCTATTCTTCACGCAAATTATTTTCAATAAAAATTACTTCATTAGAAATTAACTCACCTAAAAGTTGATAGGCGGTTGCGGATAACTCTTACCAGCGTCTTTGGTGACTTCTGATTTTATAAACATAAGTTCTGATTCGTAAGGAGAGCAATCGGTTGAATAACCTTCGTAAAAATTCCGGAGTTACATTAATTGAAATGTTGGTGACGGTGACTATTGTTGCCATTGGTTTTTTGGGATTGTTGGGTACGCAATTAATTAGCGCAAAAAATATTTATGGTAGTGGTTATAGAAGTCTCGCCACGATTTACGCAACGGAAATGGCAGATCAACTGAGAGCGGCCAGCACACAAATAAACTCACAATTATTCGATCCAGAAAGCAGCGGTTGTGACAACAATTGTGATGTGAACGAACTTATTCAAGAAAAGATTGCTGCCTGGCAAAATAAAATAACTGCTCCAACAATTAATGGCGGATTACCAAATGGATCAGCTGCTGTGGAGTTTGATGCATCGGCCAATAATTACCGCGTTTTAATTCTTTGGAATGAACAAAATAATTCTGACGTAGATGTTCGGCAACAAGAATTTACGATGGTTGTGCAATTATGAAAAACCAAAACAATAATGTTCAACAAAAAAAATATTTTAATAGCGGTTTTAGCTTAGTCGAATTGTTGGTTGCTTTATTAATTGGGAGTCTGTTGCTGCTTGGTATTATTCAAATATTTACGGCCAGCAATCAAGGTGCCCAAGGACAAAATGCATTGCTAAGAATTCAAGAAAACGCCCGCATAGGGTTAGAATTTTTAGCGCGCGATATCAGAGCAGTTGATTACGCCGGATGTTTAGCGAATAAAACTAACATCACCAATATCATCAGTCGTACTGGTGGATTTGATCCAAGTATTCACGAATATTTCCAGTTGGGTGCCATTAATTCATTTATTGCAAATAGTGGTGAGTCTTTAGGATCAAACGAACTCATCGCGGGTTCCGACGTGTTAACGCTTGTAGGTGCTCGGCCGGTCTGTTCTGGCACCGGCGAATTGGTGACAAACACCGATAGAGTTGCACCATTACAACTTAAAAACAGCTGCGACATTCCTGATGGTAGTGTTCTGCTCGTGACAAATTGCCAGAGCGGAAACATTTTTGTTAAGTCTGGAGGTGGGACCGGGGTTATTGGCCACACAACGGCACCGGCGTTTGGCCTGTCTAATACATCGAATCAACTAAATACTGTGTATTCGGATAATGCAACTCTTCTAGAACCATACGTATACACCTATTTTATCAGTACTGGCGCGAACGGAAACACGTCTTTATTTCGACGAGAAGGTGACAGAAATTTTGAATTAATTACCAATGTTAGAAATTTGCAATTTCAATTCGCGGTAGATGCAAATTTAGATGGAGTTGCCGAGCAACTAGTCAGCACGGCATCGCTAACACCGGATCAAATCCCTTACGTTATTGGTATCGAATATAGCTTAGCCTTACAAGCTGAATCTTCTGATGTTCTCACAGAAAGAACTTTCACCACACTTACCATGATACGCAATCGAACAACACCTAATTATCGACTAATTAATCAAGGGAATTAAATGAATAAGATGTGTGCGCCAAAAAATCAAAGCGGTTCGGTATTGGTAATTAGTTTGATTGTGTTACTTGTGCTTAGCTTAATTGTTTTAGGTCTAAATAGAGATGTTGTCTTACAAGAAAAAATGACCGCTGCATTTCGAGAGTCTGCCGTGGTTTTTCAAGCAGCAGAAGCTGGTTTGTCGCAAGTGGAGCGAGAGTTAACAACGTTGCGAGATTTGTCGAGATTCACCAACAATAACGGTTTTTATCTGACAGGTAATTCACCAGATAATTATTTTGATGGAAGTATCTGGGAGAGCAATTCTACTGCTGAGATTGAACTAAATTATTCAGAATTAACCGTTAAATATTTTGTAGAGTATGTTGGTGTTGAATTAAATGACGGATCAGCCGAAACGCCCGTTCTTAGTAATCTATACGGCGCCCCAGAAACAGGAACTTCTTCCGCAATCTATCGTATTGTAGTGAGATCCAAATCTAATAATGGCGGATCTGAAAAAATATTATCTTCCTATTTTAGTGCTGGCTTTTCTTCGTAAGATAAAAGTTCGATCTACACACTTACATTTCTTGAAGTTGGCGAGACATCCTTGTGTCGCTGGAAACTCAATATTAATCAGAGCTTCCTGTCTCAAATTTATCATTATTACGTTTTTCATGGAGAAAGCGTATGCAATTAGCCGCTATAAACTTTCGAACGCTAAAGGGTGTTCAGAAAACATTAAAAATAAGAAAATTCTTTTTCCCAAAAAACGTTATTAATGTTGTGTTGATGTATTTAATGGGTTTTTCTGACTTTGCTTTAGCATTAGAATTTCCAGATCAACCGCTATTAACACCATTAGTTCCTGAACCTAACGTAATGCTGTTAATTGATAATTCTGCATCTATGGCGATGTTTGAAGTGGGCAATTATGACGCAAATATAGATTATGCAAATTGCCCAGAGTCACTACAATTACCGCTCCAACAGGTTCGCACCTTAGATAGATTTCCAACTCCGTCCAATCAAACCGTTCGAATAGCCATCGATTCAATGGGTAGAGTGAGTTTTACCTACAACGGATTTCAATATGAATGGGGTACAACGGAAGGACTAGGCCCTCAAGGCTTTGAATCGCGCTGTTTTCCAGATGTTGTAACAGACGCCTTACGCATTAATCCAGAAGGTGAAGGAATACGTCTTAATTTTAACGATGAAAACATTCCTTTATATCGAACCGTATATTCGCTTGAAGGTCGGGCAACCACTCAATCGGGTAATTTTTGGAATTTTTTCTTTTCTAATATCGATCAATCCGGACCGGCGATATTTGCAAATCGCGAGTCAAAATTTGGTGTAGGTAGACGTATAGATATTGCAGAACAGGCAGCTGAGGTACTTGTAGAGACGATATCTGATGTAAAGTTGGGGTTATCTGTATTTCAAACGCAAGTAAATACGCGCGCGGAGGCAACCGGAGCGGTTATTGTTCAGGGTATACAAACTTTGAATACTAATAATGGTGGGGCAAGTCATCGACAAGCGATATTAAATTCAATCGATAATATACAAACCAGTGGCAACACTCCCATTGCCGAAAGTCTACTCGATATCGGTCGGTATTATATGACCGGTTTTGAAGATCAAAATATTATTATTCACCCAAATACCGCCCTGGAACAAAGTCTTCTGGCTACAGATTTATTTTCAACATTGCCAGAGTATTCCGATGGTGCAATTGTTCCCACCGCCGAAAATCCAGTAATAGAAGAGTTTTGCCAGCAGAATTTTATTGTCGCACTAACCGACGGTGAGCCTAACGAGCTCAGTGTCTTAAATTCGCATATTGTTGGCGGTACCACAGTTGGTTCTAATTACCGAGGTTACAGTGATGTTATTAATTTATTTACCGGCGATTTTAACGTCATCGACTTAGGAACCCCCGATAATGGAGTAAGCTATTTACGTAATAGGGGCGTCTTAGACGACGTTGCGCTGGCTTTATTTGATATCGATCTTCGGCCAGATTTATCTGACCCAGCGAATAACCCAATCAAAAATAATGTAAGTACCTATTTTGTTGCGGGATTCTCGCCTACATTGACGGCTAACAGAGAATTAGCGGAAGCCGCTTTTAATTCCGTTGAAGGCGGTGGTCGAATTTTTCCTGCATTAGATGCCGATGAGCTTGTTGTCGCGTTCAACGAAGTCTTCGGCGAAATCTTTGCAGCGTCGGGTACATTTTCTAGTGTTGCTTTTAATTCAGCTCGATTAACCAGTGGCACTTTTTTATATCAGGCATCGTATCAAGTATCGAATAACTTTTGGGTAGGTGATTTACAAGCATTTTCAGCCGATATTACCGCAGAAAATATCAACGAAATATTCAACAATAATCCCGTCTGGAGTGCTTCAGATTTACTCACAAGGCGTGTATTAAATTCGGGCATAGACAGCCGTCAAATTTTAACAATGTCTGATTTCTCGGCATTGGAAGGAAGTTCTGGCCGCGATGGCATCGCTTTTAACTCAAACTCATTTCAACAGGGATTATTCAACGAAGAGCAAAATGCCGATTTACGAGGCGTAATTTCAAACGACAATAATCCTTTAGATGTTATCAATTATATTCGCGGCGAAGAGTCTCCTGAATTTCGCACTCGTGTATCTGGACAATTTGGTTTATTGGGCGATATTGTTAATTCTTCACCCATACAGGTGGGTGCGCCGAACCTGAATTATCCCGATTTCTCAGAAAATGCATTGGTTCCCTTCGGAGATTCAACTTTAAATGGAAGTTATTCAAACTTTGTACAATCTCATGAAAACAGGGCTCCGGTTTTGTATGTCGGTGCTAACGACGGCATGATGCATGCGTTCAGTGGCGAGACCGGTGAAGAATTATTCGCTTATATTCCCTCTATGGTTTTTGATGGCACATCCGAGCAAGAAGGGTTGTTCTATTTGACCCGTAAAAATTATCGTCACAAGTTTTACGTCGATGGCGCCATGGTTGCGTCGGATGTATTTATTAATCCCAACGGTGATAATTTTGCACGCGAATGGCGTACGATTTTGGTCGGCGCCCTACGTACCGGTGGAAAAGGTCTATTCGCTTTAGACGTTACCAATCCGGAATCGATAAGTGAAAATTCTGCTCAACAATCGGTATTGTGGGAATTTGATGGAGCAGATGGCTTATCCGGTGATTCTGATATGGGGCATATTTTTGGAAATCCACAAATTGCCATGATGAACAATGGCCAATTTGCTGTAATTACTGGCAATGGTTACAACTCCGAAAGCGGTTTGGCCAAACTGTTCATTATCTTTATAGAAGCGGGTGCCGATGGCAGATGGCAATCCGGCGATTGGATAGAATTAAATACCAATAATGATCCCGACAACGGACTTTCTGCTCCAACTCTGGTTGATTTAAATGGCGATCAAATTGTTGATAGAATTTATGCCGGTGATTTAAAAGGAAACCTCTGGGCGTTTGATGTAAGTGCTAATAACAGTGGTTTATGGCGAAGCGCATTTGGCAGAGAGGGTAATGCAACACCGCTTTACACCGCGGTTAATGATGGTGCGCAATTCCAGCAAATTACCACTGCACCCTTAATTGCGTTTAATTCGGAGACGCCAGTCATCGGCAATGAACCAAATTTATTAGTGCTATTTGGTACCGGGCAATTAATTGAGTCCAATGATTTTGCCGATACTACAGAGCAAGCATTTTATGCGGTGTGGGATAGAGGCCAAGGCGATTTAGATAGAGATGATTTACACGAAAGACGACTATTAACTGGAGCATCATTTCGCCAGCTCGATACAGCATCACCCTTCGGTGATCCTATTGCTTGGTTTAACGAGGGAACAGAAGCTGATGAGTTTGGCTGGTATATCAACCTACCCAATAATAACGAACGTATTGTTGTAGAGCCTACACTATTGGCAGGTTCGGTTTTTTTCGCAAGCGTTAGCCCTTCGCTCTCAGCTTGCTCTGGCGGTGGCACTGGATTTTTAAATGCCATTGGCCTAGATGGTTTAGCAACACGAACACCGATATTTGATTTTGATAACGACGGCCAAGTTGATAATCAAGACCAGGGTTTCGTTAGTCAAGCCATTTTTGGAGCTCCCAACGGATCTACTTTTATCGGATCACCAACTGGCGTTGAACCCTGCGGTACCAACGGTTACTTACAAGCCTATACAACATCCGATGGTAATCTTGAGTTTCGATCAATATGTCCAGAAACCTCCGGTGGATTAGGGCGCAGAGCATGGACGGAAATATTTAGGAATTAATCTGAAGTGTGGTAATAAAAAAGCCGAGTTTTAACTCGTTTTTTTTGTAGGAGACATATTTAATAAAAACTAGAATTAAGCTCTGTGTAATCTTTTTGGACCGGATGATTCGAAAAATTATTTTTAAGTTTTTTGAAACTTAATTTATTAATGACTCTATATTGTGAAAATTTTCTCTGTTTTTTTAAGGCTATAAGTTTAAAAACAGCTTCTATCTTTTGATAGTCGTGATGCTGATAATTATTAAGAATTCAATCTTTCTGTTGTGGATTTATTGGCGGATCTGAATGCGATTGTTTTAGGGCGGTGCATGGCTAGTTGTTTTTTAACAACTTGTTTGTGAGGAGTTTTAAATACTATTTGTATAGGAAACTCTGATTAACCATAGTTTCTCGCGACACAAGGATGTGTCGCCAATTTCAAGAGCGGTAAGTGATTGAAATTGTGAAGAAATTGGAAATCGCATTTTCAATTTCTGTCCTCTGATTAAATCATGGATGAGTTAATCAGAGGTTCCTATAGATATCTTTATCTTTGAGTAGTTTTGGATGATGAAGGGTAGTGATGGTCGGTAATTTAAATAACCGGCTTGATAAGTACTTTGAGGTGAACGTATAAAAATAGTTATTTCGTAAAGTATTCGACACAGTCGTCATAATTAAGTGTAGAGAAATATTTTTTTGATTTTATAATAGTTATCCACAACTAATGTCTTCACCACTACCGTTTTCTGGTATGCCGTTATTATTGTTGTCTTGTGCTAAGTAAACTCTGCCAGATCTTGAAAATATTAAAGCACGGGAATTTTCTGTAGAATTCACTTTGCTGCAATAAACTAAATTACCGCTAATGTTTTTACGAAAACTGGTGCCTAAAGGATCAAAATTAATGTAGTTGGAATTTAAGCTCGCATTTAACGTGAAGAATCCTGTATTTGAATCTCTTTCAAATATTCTATAAACATCTTCGTTATTATCTAAAGCACCATTCACGTTGTCATCAGAAAAAATAACAACACCATTCGACCAATCCTGCCCGCAAATATCAAATTCATCTAAAGCGCATACGCTAACATACTTACCGTTAGCTACAGCTGTTTGGCGAGCAAATGTAATTAAACTTAAATATCGATTTATTTCCGTTGCGGATTTGTTTTTCTGATAAATCGTATTTAGAGCTGGAATAGAAAAGGCTACCAGAATCGACGCTATCGATAGAGTTATCAATAACTCAATAATAGAAAACCCGTACGGTATTTTTTTAACCATGGTTATCGTCTTTAGTGAATTTAGAGAGTAATTAAATTTAGGTGTTCAAAAATAAAGCGTCGTCAACGTGTTTGCAATAATTCAATTACGTGAAAAATGTAGTACTTAAGTTTATTTAAGCAAATAAAAATTTGATCATAATCTTTATTAAATCAGAAAGTTTTAAAAATAACTGTCTTTACGCTTTCTTGTCTTGAGATCAATTTACAGATTATTGTATTCTTCACAGAATATATATTTGTAAATATGTGACTCAAAGAACTTCTAATAAGCGCTTAATACAAAAGTGTTAAGTTCTCTAATTTGAGCTACGAAATACATAAAATTTCACCTTGGAATGTTTTGATGAATTTTTCTGGACTCTATCGCGCGTTTAAGTTGGCTGCTTTTGCATCCCTAAGCACACTGGCATTTAACGCCACAGCTATTGATTTTGAGAACTTTGAATATGATGTATATGTTGGTGACCAAAATGGTGACGGCATAGACGATATTTATTTATCAGCGAAAGACTCATTCATCCCCATTCATGGTGAAGTGCTTGTTCCTTTAAGTATTCAGCTTGCAGACAACTACGTTCTGCAAGGCGGCGACGGCTTCTATTACGATCCTTTTGTGGTGGAGGATATCGATCTTACTAATTTCACTTTAGTGCCAAATGCAGTTGTATATGATTACAACGAAGACGGTTCTTTAGATTTGGTCGTTGGTGAAAGTCAAAACATTATTACCAACATCGCGCTTCTAGGTAGCCCAAATACCTCTGCCCCCATTTTAGTGGCAGATATAGATAAATATGACGTTTTAAGTACACCACCAACACCAGGAACAATCGGACTTGCGGAAGGACTGGTTAGTAGTGATGTTTTAAATAAGTCTGATTCTTTTGCACCGATAGCCGCCGAGTTTCGCGTTAGCGAAAGCGGTGCCGCGAACTACGCAATTTCTATATATACTCCTCCGGGGACAGCTGGCGTTTCACCTCAAATTTCTTTAAATTATTCCTCGCAGAGTGGTAACGGTTTATTAGGCTTGGGGTGGAGTCTGGGGGGGTTGTCATCTATAAGTAGATGTAGGCAATCTATGGCTGTTGATGGTCATTCGGCGCCTATCACGTGGAGTCAGAACGACAGATTTTGCTTAAATGGACAGAGGCTTCTATTGCAGTCTGGATCGAAATATGGTGAGGTTGGTGCAACTTATAAAACAGAAATTGATAGTTTCGCGACCATAATTTCTATAGGAGGAGAATTAGGTCATCCTGCCTATTTCGTTATGAAATCTAAGGATGGTTCTTCAACAGAATTTGGAAATAATTTAAGTTCCTTATTTAACAATATTTCGGGAGAAACGTTAAGTTGGTCTATAAGTAAATTCAGTGATAGTGTTGGAAATAAAATAGATTTTGAATACGAAAATACTGGACTTAGTCAGAAAATATCCAAAATAGAATACGGTTCCTCAAATTTAAATCATTCATTTTTGGAGTTTTCTTACGAAAAACGTCCTTATGATAAAATTACTGGTTATACAGCGGGATTTAAGACCGAAATATCTGACAGATTGACAGAAATTAATGTAAATACGAATTCTACACTAATTCGTAAGTATATATTAACCTACGATCACGTTAATATTGATTACTCTCGCGTTGTTAAAATTGAAGAATGTACAGATGATGAAAAATTAACTTGTCGAAGTGCCACAAATTTCGAATGGCAATATCCGATAACTGGACTTAGTTATTCGTCAGAAAATTTATACAACTTACCTACCACTAAATTTCTCGATTATAAACCATTGGACATTAATGGTGATGGAGACCTTGATTTAGCTTATATTCGCGCCTCTGGTGGATTTAGTAGCCAATATTTTACTTATGCTATTTCTGATGGCGAATCCCTCGTTCGCGCTCCCGAAGAAAAGTATTATTCTGATAACGTTGGTTCTTCCAAGGTAAAATTTGAAGTTTTAGACTACAACTCAGACGGCAGGTCGGATGTTATGATCTACGCTGAATCTCTATCGCGTTGGACATTATTTTTGTCCGAATACATCTCTGGCAATTGGAAGTTGGTGGAGAAGTCGAATATCTCTTTCCCTTTTGCCGACGAGGATACCGTATTCGCAGATGTCAACTCTGATGGATTGGCCGATGCGTTATACTACGACGAAGGTAATCTTTATGTATACCCTTTAATCAAGTCGGGCGCTTCTATTACTTCGAGTCAGTACTACAAATTTGCCTCCTCACCAACTACATATCCTATTTCTATAACTGGTGGTCCAACAATTTCAGAAGTAAATACTCACTGTAATGAATTACAATACCTTCAAGGATTTAGTACTGTCAAACTGTATCCAGGTGCAGTTGGTGATTATAATGCTGATGGTCGAATTGATCTTGTTTTTTCTATTGAGCGATATTTTGATGAGGCAGTAGATTACAACCCTCCTGGTGGTGGCGGCACCCATCCGTTGAAAGTGACTAATTCTTTAACCTCTATATCGTCGGGAACACTCTCAGCAAACTCAACAACTACAAAATCACCTTATTTACCGTCGGGCGTTAGATGTGCGGACCGTGGTTTTAAACTTAAAAATTATGTTGCATATACCTTTTCTGACGATTCTAATTCTCTGTCTTATATTGGTCGTTTATTGGATAAACATGCCTACAATGATAATGATGACAAGGTAAGAGTTTTAGCAACAGATATAAACTCTGACGGAGTTAGTGATATTGCTTCGTTTAACAAAACAGACTCGGATTATTATGTTTGGTCAGCGAAATTGGGAACAGGCGTCGGATATGAGTCCGAGATGTTTCTAATTGGCGGTAAAGAAAGTAATGTTGATAGTTTAGCGCAATTTTCCGATTTTAATAATGAAGGTTATTTAGATTTTATTTATAACGATTTCGGTGCATCAAAATTAAAAGTTAAGTATTGGTCTCCGTCAGAGCAACGTTTTTCAGCTGCGACCGATGATATTCCTCGATATTCTAGAAATTTAACAAACGAAAAATATACATATACTGAAAGCTCAACTATTCCCTATCAAAAATCTGTTTCAACCTCATCGGCTGACTTTATTACTGCAAATGATGATGATGATCGCTATTTCTTTTTAAATCTTGATGGAGCTGGTGGTAGCGATTTGATCCACTTTGACCAAAGTGAGCAAGCTTTAAAAATATATAAGAATAAAAATGTTGGTCCTACAAATCACGTTATCAAAAAATTTACGGATGGGCTCGGCGCTAAAACATATGTGAATTATGAATTATCACATTCTTCCGGCCACTATATGGGGTTAAATATTGGCGCTGTAAATTCCACCACTAACCAACAAGTATGTGTTGTAGTCGATAATTCTTACGGTGCTTTAGATAATTGCTTCACTCGCGTAAAAACCACTTTGAACCCGGCAAATTTTTACGCAGCGTTGAATAACCCTTTTGCTGGTTTACCTAACATTCAGTCAGAAGCTTTCGATATGGCTCCGGTGTTGGAAAATCAGAGTCCTAACTTTGTTGTTACATATGTTTCCAGTAGCGCTCCAACGGCTAATAATCCAGATTCTCTTGCAACAGTGTCATATTTTTATGAGCAGAGTAAATTACAAGCTGCTGGACGTGGATTTTTAGGATATAAGAAGCTCTCCACGCTGGATCACCAAACCGGAATAGAAACAACCACTACTTATAGGCAGGATTACCCCTATACAGGCAGCCCGATAAAAACGGAAAGTTTTTATAATACGCAACGTTTAAGTAGTTCTAGCAACTTATGGAATACAAAGAAAAGTGTGCGATTAGATGGTATTCGCTATCAACCTTTTATTGAAAAAGTGGAAGATATTTCATACAAAGTTTCCAGTAACTTCAAAGACGGTTTATCTGTGTCTTCGGAGATTGTAAAGAAAGTAGATACTCTTAGCGTCTTTGATGACTATGGAAATCCTACCGAAATAACAATAACAACAATCGGAGATGGTAATACTTATTCAATTTATACTCGTAATGATTATGGTTTAACCAATACATCTAGAGAATTAGGGCGTCTAAGATCAACAACAGTTGAGCATTCTAGATCGGGTTCCAATATTCCTAAAATTACGAGAACATCTAACTTTTCATATTATGGCTTTGGCTGCAATGGGCCAGAAAATATGTATGGATTGCTTTGTGTCGAAGAAACTAAGACAGGTGATCAATACACGTTAACCACAAAATATGAATACGATATATATGGTAATAAAATAAAAAATACCACTGAATCAACGGGTGAAAATGCGAGAGTCTCTGCATATTCCTATTCTGTTAACGGTCGTTATATGAACAAAATGTCCAATCATTATGGACAGGTGACTGATGAATACATTGCGTGGGATGTTCATGGACAACCCACAAAGATGAAAGATATTCTTGGGAATTTGAGTCAGAGTAAATATACAGAATTCGGAGAGAATTATTTAATTTATAGCCCTACAGGTTCTTTCTCCGTTACATATAGATCTGCACCAGAAGGCTGTCCTATCGGTGCTGTTTATAGAATTAATGTATTTTCTGTGGATGAGGCAGAATCGTTTGAGTGTATAGATAAAGTTGGTAACAGTATAAAAACCGCAAAAAAACTCTTAGATGGAACTTGGAGTTATAGCCTCTCCGAGTATGATATTTTGGGGAGAATGTCTCGTCAGTCAGAACCATATAAAGCTAACAGTGAAATATTTTGGACCGACTATTATTACGATGTGCTTGGCAATGTTGTTCGTATGGATCAACCAGATTATGCGAACAACCCAAGAAATAGCTATATAGAATACGTTGGTTTTTCTAAAATCGACACAAATGTTTTAAATCAAAAAAGAATAGAATATACCAATGTACTGGGCGAACTAATTAAAGTCATTGATAACGAAGGTACAAACATATCATATCAATACAACGCTGTTGGTGATCTTCAATCAACAAGTACCTCTTCCGGATCTACTTCTTATGTAATTGAAAATAAATACGACAACTATGGTAATAAATTACAGACAAATGATCCCGATAAAGGTACTTGGTTTTACCATTATAATGGTTATAAAGAGTTAACTAGCCAAGTAAATGCTAATGGGGACATTGTAAGCCTTGAATACGATTTCTTAGGCCGCAACATTAAGCGGACAGATCCAGATGGGGTTACCCAATGGATCTATAACAATAATAATTCAGGTAATAGCAGATCAAAAATGGATTATGAGGTGTTATTTGATACCTCTGGAGAAGTAACTTATAGAAAAGACTATTTGTATGACAGTCTTGGTCGTGTGAACGAGGTAAAGACAAAGATAGACGATGAAGAATTCTTTGAGCGTACTGTGTTCGATGTATATGGGCGCAATTACCAGAGTGCAGATGCGGCAAAAACTCAAAATAGTATGCAGTATGAATACAAAAATGGATATTTATATAAGATTAGCAACGTACAAAATGTTAACGAAATATATTATCTAGCAACTCAAATGGATGCGCGAGGCAATGTCAATCAGTACAAACAAGGAGCTGTTGTAACAAATCGCTCATACGCAGCCGAAACTGGTTTTTTAACCAACGTTAAATCGAGTGTATTAGGTGTTTTTGGAACACAAGATTTATCGTATGACTGGGATGCTCTTTCTAATCTAATATCTCGAACAGAAAAAAGCGGTAATAAAAACCTTGTAGAAAGTTTTGGTTACGATAAGTTGAACAGACTCAGTTGGTCAGAAGTTTCTGGGAGAACACGCCAAAATTATGTCTATGATTTATTTGGTAATACTACGTCAAAAACCGGTGTAGGTAATTATAAATACGGTGGTGCCTGTCTAAATGGTGCTGGACCACATGCGGTTTGCGAAATTAATAATGGTGGAACAACCGAAGCTTTTGATTACGATAACAATGGCAATATGCTCTCTCACCGTGTAAACGGTACAGTAGACCGCCAATTTGTGTATTCAAGTTTCGATAAACCAACTCGAATTACCAAAGGTGATCACACGACAGAATTTGAGTATGGTGCGGATCGTAGCCGTTATAAGCGTGTTGATAATAATGATGGTGAGATTACAACAACGCTATATATTGGCGCTATTGAAATACTAACCAAACCGGATAATAGTCGCGAAATTCGTCGTTATATCAATGGATCGGTTCTAGTTACACAGGATTATAATCTTGATGCTAACGGTAATTATCAGTTTGCTCGTGCGGTAACACGCAATATTCTTACCGACCATCTTGGATCTACCGATGTTATTGCTGATGTAAACGGACAAATTGTTCAAGAACAGAGCTTTGATGCCTGGGGTGCAAGGCGTGCAACGGCTGATGGCGTTCGTCTCGACAATATTTCACTCATATCGTTTGCAGATATTAATAATCAATACACCACTAAAGGATTTACAGGGCACGAGTCTGTAGACCAAGTTGGTGTCATTCATATGAACGGTCGAATTTATGATGCGCGGTTGAGTCGTTTTTTACAGGCAGATCCGAATGTTGATGGTGTCGATAGCACCCAAGGATACAATCGCTATTCTTATGTTCATAACAACCCTTTGAATGCTACCGACCCAACGGGTTTTTTCCTAGATAAACTGGTTGGCGCTCTTACTAATGGAATATTAGGAGAGGCTATTGCCAATGCTATTCCAGAGTTCAGGCAGGTCTTACAGATAGCCGCTTGTACCCTAGGTAATGCTTTAGGTTGTGCTGTTTCAACATTTGGAAATACGTTTGCAGCCGGTGGATCATTTAAAGACTCTTTAAAAGCAGGGGTCCAGTCGTATGCTTCTGCGAAAGCTTTTGATAGCATAGGGGATTACTTTGACGGAGCAAAAGGATCCAGTGTTTATACGCGTAGAGGTGGTTTTTATCATGGGTTAGCGCATCAATTTACAGGTGGGGTAATCTCTGAGTTGCAGGGTGGGAAATTTGGTCACGGATTTGTTTCGGCCGGCATTAGTTTTGCCGCGGGGCATTATGCTGAAAATGCTGGCTTTACTCTGGAGGAGCAGTTTGTATTTGCAGTAGTAGCCGGCGGAGTAACGAGCGAAGCAACGGGCGGCAAATTCACAAACGGTGCAACTACAGCGGTTTACCAGTTTGTATTTAATCAGGCGGCCCATCCTTCTGCACAAAAGGGGCGAAGCCTGAATCCATTTAAGATTATTAGAAAAGAGTTTCCTAAGTGGTGGAATGAGGAAGTTTCTCAGCCAGTAGGTGAAGTAGTGGATGCTTTAGCAACGAGTGCTAAAGAAAACCTAACTATTAAGGCTGGATTTGAAGGTGCATATGGTGCGGGGGCTACAGTTCAAGGAACTACAAAATTGAATGGTGATAAGGGGTATGAAATTACCTTTAACAAAGGAGTGATGTTGAATCCTGTGGGTAGTATTGGCGGTGATGTTTATTCTACAGGCGATATAAACGGCTTTTTTCAGTCTGTCGAATTTTGTGCTGTTGGTTGCATAAGTATTGAAACTAACTATCAGGATTGGAGTTTTGGTACATCTATAGGGACTGCTGCTGGATTTAATTTTCAAACAGGTACCAAAGGGGATTTCTAGTGTTTGGCGTGATATTTATTTGTTTGCTTGGTATTCAGGGGTTTTTATTAACTCAATACTTGAGGAGTCTCTCGCGTATATCAAGTATCAGTGTTGACCAGCAAAAACTTATTGGGCTTACAGTTCTGGAAAGTAGACTCACGAATTATATGTTGCTCAAAGATGTTAAGTTTTTTATATGCCTTTTGACTAAATCATATGCAAAAAGTGACATAGAAGAAGGAGTTAAAGCTCAGCTAGATACGGCGAGATTTTATCTGCTTCTGCAATATCCGGTTGTTGCCTTGCTCTTTTTGGCTCCAACACTTTTTAATCAATAACACTCAATAAGTAGGAAAGGCACTCGTTAAAAATTATTGAGTGCCTTTTTAGTTTTTACAGTTAAGGTTCGCTAGTCAGTACCAAACATCCGTCCATCACTCTGACCTTCACCGGCGAATCAATCTCAAATCCGGCTTTGATTAATAATAATAAATAAAAGGACATCCATAAAATTGACTTTCCCTCCAATCTTAGCCATAATCCCAAACTATGACTAAACCTCGTTCCGAACAAGTCTCCATCGACGACACTCCGTTTTACCACTAAATACTAAATAAAAGGACATCCATAAAATTGACTTTCCTTCCAATCTTAGCCATAATCCCAAACTATGACTAAACCTCGTTCCGAACAAGTCTCCATCGACGACACGCCGTTTTACCATTGCATGGTTCGCTGTGTGCGCCGTGCTTTTTTGTGTGGCGATGATCACGAAACCGGCGAGAATTTTGATCACCGCAAACAGTGGTTGGTCTCCCGTCTTCGTTTTTTATCCTATGTTTATGCCATTGATATTTGTTCTTACGCGGTGATGAGCAATCATTACCACGTAATTTTGCATGTGGATAAAAGTCGTGCCGAAAACTGGAGTTTGGATGAGGTGGTCGAGCGTTGGTTGCAGTTGTACAAAGGTGATAAATTAATTCAAAAGTGGATTGCCTTTCGTGCAGAGATGTCTAAGGCAGAACTGAAAAAAGCCGAAGAAATTATCGAGCAATGGCGTGAGCGTTTAACCTCGATCAGTTGGTTTATGCGGGGCGTAAATGAAACTATTGCTCGAATGGCAAACGAAGAAGACAATTGCAAAGGTAGATTTTGGGAAGGGCGCTTTAAATCGCAGGCCTTGCTTGACGAGCAAGCTCTATTAACTTGCATGGCCTATGTTGATTTAAATCCAGTCCGTGCAGGCATCGCCGATGATCTAATCGATAGTGATTTTACTTCTATTCAGCAGCGTATTTTTGATTTTGTATACACTAAAAGTGCAACTGAGAAAAATTCAAAACCGGAACAAAATCTAAATAACCATGAGAAAAAAGTCGATCTCAAATTAACAAAAAGTAATCAAAAACGAATTCAATCAAAAGTTAAAAAACAACAAAAAACGGAAAAATTACTTCAATTAGATTCCTTACCAAAATCTCACCTAAAACCACTTCATGGCAGTGTGCACACTGATCTTACTGATGCTATTCCAATAACATTTGCAGATTACTTAGAGCTGGTCGAAACCACCGGGCGATGTATTCGTGAAGACAAGCGTGGTTTTATTTCCGGTGCGTCCGAAAAAACTATCCACACTCTTGGGTTTAATCCAGAACAGTGGATTACACACGTTAAAAATTTCTCCTCTTTGTATGCTTCAAATGCAGGTTCAAAAGAAACCTTAAAGATCAAATCCGCAAAAGATAGCAAACGTTGGTATAAAGGTATTGGGTTAATATCTTAGGTTGCCGTGTGCGCTTTTAATTTTTTAAGGATTATTATAATCTGGATTTGTCCTTTATTGCTCTTCTAAAACACAACTCTCACATGGAACTGGTTTGGAATGAAAAGAAATATTGTCCTTCTTTTAATGTTTGTGAGTGTTGTTTTTATGCAACAGGCTAATGCCATCACTGAGAAGCGAATTAAACCTTCTAAGGTTAATCTTCGTAACTATGAAACCTTTGTGTCTCAGATTCGTGAAGATTTGCCTGTTGGAACCTCTATTGAGCAGGTAGAAGAGTATCTGTCTAGCAGAGGAATTAGCTACGGTGTTTCAGAAGACGAAGGTCTTATAAAATTTACAGTCCAAAACATTGCTAGTTTTTTACTTATTGTCACTACTGGCCTCCAAGTTAAGATATATGTAACTGATGAAAGTGATGTTTCAAAAATTACCGGTGAAACTTATCAAACTGGGCCATAAAAGTTCTATTCGATAGTATTAACCTCGATCTGATTTAGTGTTGAAAAATAGAGGAAACGCTGGTTAACCAAGTGTTTCCCGCGACACAAGGACGTGTTGTTAATTTCGAAAACGGTCATTGATTTATGTTGTAACAAAATTGCAAATCACACTTTCAATTTCTACCCTCTGATTTAATCATAGATAAATTGATCAAAAGTCTCTCACCTTTATACTATCAATAGTTTTGCCTAGGCTGTAATGAGCCGTCATCGATGTGTGACTTTGCATGTTAATAGAAACGTTGCTGAGACATTAAAAACAAATCTGAAAAAAGCCAAAAAATCGGTTGATTGTACGAATAATTAATCCCTGTTAGTTGGTTTATGTGCCGCTTTAATGTATTAATAAAAGTATGATTTACAAGTCTTTTTTTACTTTTTATAGCAGTATTCATGATTTTTTTGGCGATACATAATTTTGCGTATTAAAGTTAGAATTAGCGTTTTGTTGATTTAATCACTGTAAAGTTTGTTTAATTGATGGCTTCGCAATAAAAGTGAGTTTTGGTTCTTATGGCAACTAAAAAAGAGTATCTTCCTAATATAGAGCTATGGTTTGAAAGACTGGGTCACAAGTCTAAAGATGATTGGTTTCAAAGTGCTTTAGCGTCGCAACGAGATTGGTTGAAGAAAGATTATTCAGGAGCCATGGAGCAAAGATTCATGGGGGTGTCAATGGCTTATCGAAATAGAGCTTGGCGTTCCTGGTTTCTTGAAAAAGACCTTAACGCTTTTCGCTTGAATATGTTGCACCATTCTATTTTGAACATTGCGCATCACGCTCGTTTATCTGCATATTACGCAGAGTCATTGGAGCAATGGATTCTACCCGCCCTTTTGGCTAACCATTTGGAAGGCATTCATTGGCACAGTCAACACTTGGTTCCAGGTTTTAATCGCTATAATGAAGTACCAAAAACTGCCCCCGATGCCATGACACTAGGGTCTTATACAGCGCGTGGTATTCAATTTCGCTTGGTATTGCAAGCTGATTGGGAAACGGTGCTTGAGCGAGCCGAAATTGTGGTTGCTAACCCTGAAATACTAATGCGTAAGGCCGATCTATGGGATTGGAAATTTGATATCGCAATTGCTAATGGCGATGTAAAAACTATGGAGGCAATTGTACGCAAGCTATTAACGCCTGCACTTAAAAAAGCTCATGACGACGCTTATTTCGGTGCAGGAGGATTGTTTACCCCCTTGGCAATGTTGCATCTAAAAATTGCCCGTTACCACGGTTATGAATTAGATGTAGTGTCACCGTGGATTCCTCAAGAATGGCTTGACATGAAACCACTCGAAAACCCAGTAATTTTCGAAGAATCTAAACACGTTGATATATACGAAGCCTACAAAATCGATGGACATTATTGGAATGGGCCAATAGATTATCTTCCCTTAAAACCGCGAAGACCAGGCGAACCTCCAGTAACTTTTCAAGAATGCTGGGATTTGTTGTCCAGTGATGTAAAAAAAGAATATTTTTATAAGAACCCTAAAAATGACTAAAAGGCATTTTCTATTTTCGGTGGCTACGGTAACGATGATGAAAAAATTGCCAGTCTAAAAATTAAAAATCCAAATGTAATTTTGGCTTGCCTATTGACCATTTACAGGATTCTCTAATTAAATTATGGATAAGTTAATTAGAGGTTCTTATAAAAATCAATACAAAAGCCTACAGTAAAAATCTGTAGGCTTTCTTTTTTACCAACCTATAGAGCCCGTATTGTCGTCGTTTTTAGGTTTTGGTTTGCTGCCAATTTTTGTTGAGAAATGTATTTTTTCTTCGCCATATTGATTGCGTCGGTAAGAAAATTCGCTTTCGAATACAATTTTTAAATCGTCGTCTTCAATAAACGATAATGCGTCCTGTATTGCTTTCTCAATCATTTCTACGCTGATTTTATTAATCTTTTCTTTAATGTCTTTCTCTTTGGTTTCTTGCATTGTATTTTCCGTTAGTAGTTGAGCGAATCAAGAGACGTTGATTATAAAATTGAGCGTGTGAACTTATGTTTTAATTTTTATTTATGTAATCTAATTTATTGCTTGAGCTGCTTAAAAACAGCTCTTTGATAAATGCCTTTTACTTACGTTGGTTCTTTAGTTGGCGCTAATTATTGTTTTGGCGTGTAAATTCGTAAAGTTTAATTGTATTAATTTCAAACTATTTATCAATTCTTCGTCTCTAAATTTTTCTTACCTGTGTATTCAAAAATAATATATTGATAGTGTTACTTGTATCGCAGCCTGCATACTTCGTTTTCTGTTTAAATAACACTTTAGTTGTGTGTTGTTACTTACATTCTTAAGAAAAAGCTTTAGTTTTGTGAGTTGGTTCGCGTGCGGTATTGCTAAGTATTATCCATTGCGAAAATCGGTAAGCCATTTGCGTGCTTAGCCGTTAGCGTGTCTGGATAGACATTTTAAACAGTTTTAACAGAAGAGACGTATAATGGAAAAGATCAAAAAAATTCTGTCGGCAGGTTTTGTGGGTTCATCGGTTGTTCTACTTGCAGCGTGTGGTGGCGGTGGGTCTGGTACCGATAGCGTAAGTACAGGTTCACTCACATTAGGTATCACTGATGCTCCTATTGACTCTGCAGATTCCGTAACCGTGGTATTCGATTCAGTGACCCTACAAGGCCCTGAAAGAACTACGATCGAATTCGATGAGCCAATGGTCATTGATCTGTTAGATTTTCAAAATGGTGAGCGAGTCTTATTGTTAGATGAACAAGAGCTATTGGCGGGTGATTATCAATTTATCCGTTTAGGCATTGTTGAAGAAGGGTCTTTCATTGAAGTTGAGGGGCAGCAGTTTCCGTTAGAAGTACCAAGCGGCTCTCAAAGTGGTTTGCAGTTGAACAGAGGTTTTACGCTAGCTGCTGGCGGTGTTTCTGACTTTACGGTCGATTTTGATTTGCGTCGCTCTATTACAGTAACCGGTAATGGCGATTATATGCTGCGCCCTACGCTCAGAATTGTGGATGCCTTACAGGCGGTAAATTTAACCGGTGTAATCGATGAGTCCTTTATTATTGACCCAGCCTGTAACAATGGCGATAACAATGACATGGGTAATGTGGTTTATCTTTTCTCAACACAAGACGTTGTGCCGCAAGACGTGCAAGGTAATGATGGCGACCCTATCGCCAGTGCCAATGTAGAGTTTAACAGTGCAACCGGTGAGTATGAATACACTATTGGATTTGTCGCCGTTGGAAATTATACCTTAGCATTTACCTGCGATGCATTGCTGGATAATCCCGAAGAAGATAACCTAGATGTTGTTAATTTCCCATTTGTTGAAAATATCGCGGTTGGTTCCAATTAATCGCTTGCGTATTATTTTACGAAAAAGTTCTATCAGCGTTCTTCTTTTCGTTTAAAAACCACCTTTTTGGTGGTTTTTGTATTTTTGGTGTATCTGAAATTACCATTTTTAGTTAATTCGAAAGTTTATTTAAATTAACTAAGTTGTAATTCTTTCACGGCAGATGCTTTGCTAAACTTCTGATTTTCAGGGAGTGAGTAAATGTTAAAAAATATTGTGAAGTTTGGGGCTGTATTATTTTCTTGTGTGTTTTTGAGTAGTTACTCTTTGGCGGCTGCTAATCAAAATACTGGCGATATAACAATAAAGCGAATGATTAACTGGGGAAATACTGGCCAAAATGCATTAGAAATTATTACTGATCAAAGCCAAGTAACCAATCCCGCTGGCTGCACAAACACCAGTCGTTATATTCTACCACCTGATTATGCTGAAATTGGGCGCGCTATGATTTTAAGCGCTAGAGTCGCTGAAAAGCCCATTCAGTTTGTTATTTGGGGTGGTGGCTGCTTTGGTACACAAAATTATCCTCAAATCGTGAATGTTACTTTTTAAAATATTACATACTTGAAGTATAGTTTTTTTTGATTTAGAGGTAGTTCAATGAAGCGTTGTATTGTTTTTATGTTCTCAATGATGGCTTCGGTTTCCGTATTCGCAGGCTTGTCTCGAAATAATACTGTTGAATGGGTTGTTGTTAGTTCGATTCAATCTGGGCATGGTTATTTTGTGCAGTTCTCGAATGCTTTGCCTGATGATGAGTGTGCATCTGGCGCTAAATCACGAGTCAAGTTTGATAGAGACGATGATGGAATTTTATCGTTACTTCTAACGGCAAGAGCATCGTCTTCAAAGGTTGGATTTTATTACAATACAACCACAAATTTACCGAATGCCGGTGGTCACGTAGTGCCTTCTTGTGAAATCTTAAATATTTGGATAGAGAATTAATTCTTTCTCCGGGCGACAATAATCTCGGTAACAACATTTGAGGGTAAAAAGGCGAGTTAAATACTCGCCTTTTTTGTTTTTAACTAAACAAATGCAAAATTAATCTGCAAGAAGGTTTTTTAATATACCTTCATAGATAGCCGATGTGTTATCTAAGTCAGTAATACTTACGCATTCGTTAATTTGATGAATGGTTTTATTGATTGGGCCAAGTTCTACAACTTGTGCTCCCGTTGGAGCGATAAATCGGCCATCGGATGTGCCGCCTGCGGTGGATAATTTTGTGTCTATGCCGGTGTTGGATTTTATTGAGTCTACTATGGCGTCTACTAATGTGCCGGGCTCGGTAAGAAAAGCTTCGCCACTTAAATTCCAGTCGATTTCATAATCCAAATTATATTTTTTTAGAATTGCTTCTGTGCGTTCAATTAATTGTTGGTGTGTCGATTCGGTTGAGAATCTAAAATTAAAAATAACTTTTAAATGGCCTGGTACAACGTTGGTCGCGCCGGTACCACCGTTAATGTTTGATATTTGAAAGCTGGTTGCTGGGAAATAATCATTGCCGTCGTCCCAGTTTTCGGTAGCGAGTTCTGCTAGAGCTGGTGCTGCCATGTGAATAGGGTTTTTTACTAAATGCGGATACGCAACGTGACCTTGTTTACCTTTAATAGTTAACCAGCCACCAATGCTGCCGCGTCGGCCGTTTTTAATGACATCACCGGCGACTTCGGTACTGGATGGCTCACCCACCAAACACCAAGTAATTTTTTCGTTTCTTTCTTCTAGCCATTCAACAACTTTGACCGTGCCGTAATCGGCTGGGCCTTCTTCATCACTGGTGATTAAAAACGCGATACGACCCTTGTGATTTGGGTAGCTTTCTACAAAGCGCTCGCAGGCTGTAACCATGGCCGCGAGTGAGCCTTTCATGTCGGCAGCGCCGCGGCCGTACAGCATATCTTCGTGAATTGCGGCCTCAAACGGATGAAATGTCCAGTTCTCCTCCGGGCCAGTCGGTACTACGTCGGTATGGCCTGCAAATGCGAATAAAGGGCCGCCTTCACCGCGCACCGCCCAAAGATTATCTACTTTGTCGTCTCCTTCGCCCCAAGACAGAATTTGGCAGTCAAAGCCAATTGCGGCTAAACGTTCAATCATTAACGCTTGGCAGCCTGCATCGTCGGGAGTAATTGACGGTTTGCGAATAAGTTCTTGAGCAAGTTGCACGGTAGCTGAGTAGTTTGACATAAAATTCTCGGGGGTAATTGATACTTAGAAAACGAGAGCAGAGAACAAATATTAGTTAATCGTTAATCAAGATTATTTCATTGGTAGCAACTGAAACTCTGTGGCTATTTCATTCGCTTATCTTCCATTTAATGAGAGAGCAGCAATAGAGGTTATGAATTCCAATTTCTGCCAGCTAATTAAATCATGATGGAGTTATTCAGTGGTTCTAGAGTCAGTGGTTCTAGAGTCAGTGCTGAGTTTAAATACTTTTATTGAAACGTTTTTGTTGCGATACTTTTTAAAAAGAGTAGTCAGAAAACTCACCATAGTTTGTTATTCAATGAGACTCCAAAAAATTAGAGCCTCATTGTTAACTCTGCAATACGATTAGTTATGAGCGTGCAGCTCTTCGTTTAATTCGATGGCTGATTTATTGGTTTTGCATTCAACGGCGCCGGTTTGTGAGTTGCGGCGGAACAATAAATCATTTTTACCGGCAAGATCACGCGCTTTCATAACTTCTACCACAGCACCTTTGTCATCAAGTACGGTGACTTGCGTACCGGCGGTGATGTAAAGGCCAGCTTCAACGGTGCAGCGGTCGCCTAATGGAATACCAATACCAGAGTTAGCACCCAGTAGCGAACCTTCGCCCACAGAAATAACAATATTACCGCCGCCCGACAGTGTGCCCATGGTTGAGCAGCCGCCGCCTAAATCGGAACCTTCGCCGATCATCACGCCCGCAGAAATACGACCTTCGATCATGCTCTTGCCAGCGGTACCTGCGTTAAAGTTCACGAAACCTTCGTGCATGATGGTGGTACCTTCGCCAATATAGGCACCTAAACGAACGCGCGCGGTGTGAGCGATACGAACGCCGGTGGGCACTACATAGTTGGTCATTTTCGGGAATTTATCCACGCAATCGACATCGAGAATTTGGCCGTTTAGGCGAGCCTTAAGTTGACGCTCCGATAATTCAGAAAGATCTATGGCGCCTTCGTTGGTCCAGGCCACGTTCGGTAATACCGCAAACATACCGCTTAAATTAACGTTGTGCGGTTTTACCAGGCGGTGTGAAAGCAGATGCAGTTTTAAATAAGCCTCTGGCGTTGTTTTGGGTTCGGCATCGGTTTCTAAAAGCGTTGCCACAACTGGGCGAGTACTTTGGTCAAGCTGCAAAACAAGTTCAGCTAATTCGCTGTCTAGCGATGTTAATGCTTCTGAAACCGCTTTAATGTGATCGCTGGTTAACTCGATAGCCTGATTACCGTTTTGGTAATTTAATGCCGAGCTAACTGCTTGAGTAATTTCAGCGCTTGGATTTAATAAGGGTTTTGGATAGAAGACTTCAAGCCATTCGCCTTTTGAATTTTGCGTTCCTACGCCGAAGCCTAGGCTAAAAAGTGTCGTCATTATCTCGTCCTGCTTTTATAAAAATGTAATTTTAATCTTTTGAAGAGCTGTAATTAAGCGAGCCATTGCTGATATTGTTCAGCTTTAAAGCCAACATATCGTTGTTTACCGGTATCCAGTAACGGGCGCTTGATCAGCGTTGGGTGCGCGCAAAGTAGTTGGGCTGCTTGGTCACCGAACGCTTGATCTCTTTCGGTATCAGACAATTGCTTCCACGTGGTGCTGCGTTTATTGATTAGATTCTCAGCGCCGAGTTCTTGTAACCACTCGTTAACTTGAGTTTCGGTAATTCCGTCACTGCGAAAATCGTGAAATGAATAATCGATGCTATTTTCGTCGAGCCATTTACGGGCTTTTTTGACGGTGTCGCAATTTTTAATGCCGTACAGCGTTGTCATGGGCGAGCCTTTTTCTGTGGTCAAAAAGCAGATATCAAAAAGGTGCGCAAGCATAGCAAAAAAGCTTGAGCTGCTCACGTTTGCAAGTTGAGTTGCGGGCTAATTTACGGTTTTAGAACTTTCTTTGGGTGCTTGCGATTTGGATAGCAGGTTGTGCATATTTCGCAGACACGTCCATCACAGCCCCGAGCACTACAAAATTCGCGCCCATAATAAATGATCTGCAAATGCAATTTATTCCAAGAGTCTTTAGGAAAGAGCTTTTTGAGATCGCGTTCGGTTTGAGTCACATTTTTGCCGTTGGTTAAACCCCAACGCTGCGCCAAACGATGAATATGCGTATCAACTGGGAATGCCGGTACGCCAAACGCTTGCGCCATAACAACACCCGCGGTTTTATGGCCTACGCCGGGTAGCTGTTCGAGTTTTTCCATGTCGCCCGGTACTTTGCCGTCGTAGTCTTCTACCAAAATTTGCGACAGCTTTAAAATGGCTTTGCTTTTTTGAGGTGACAATCCGCAAGGGCGAATGATGGCTTGGATGTCTTCAACCGATTGCTTGGCCATATCAAACGGATTGTTGGCAAGCTTCCAGAGTCCCGGTGTCACCTTGTTCACGCGTTCATCGGTGCATTGTGCAGACAATAGTACAGCTACCAACAAAGTGTAGGAGTCGGTATGATCCAGCGGAATAGGCGGCTCGGGATAAAGCTCGTTGAGCCTGCGTAAAATAAACGCAACTCGTTCCGGTTTGGTTAGGTTTTTTTGTGGATGAGTTGCGACTGTATCTGTATTCATTGGTGTGTGAGTGCTTACAATTACTAGAGTGTTTTAGCAAAGTTAACCAGTCGTTGTGCCGCTTCAACACACTCGTCTAGGTCGGCAACCATGGCGATACGAACATAGTTTGCACCGGGATTGACACCGTCGGATTCTCTGGCCAAGTAGCTGCCCGGTAAAACCGTAACGTTCTGTTCGGCAAAAAGTCGCTTGGCAAACTCTTGGTCGTCAATGGGCGTTTTTAGCCAAAAGAAGAACGCAGCGTCCGGCATTTTTACGTCGTATGCGGTTTGTAATAGGGGCAAAACTTGCGAAAACTTCTGGCGATAGGCGTCACGGTTTTGCTCTACGTGAGACTCATCTTGCCACGCCATTGCGCTGGCTTTTTGCGCAACCATAGGCATTGCACAGCCGTGGTAGGTTCGGTATTTCAAAAACTTGGCAATAATGGCGGCATCACCGGCAACAAAGCCAGAGCGCAATCCCGGCAGGTTAGAGCGCTTAGACAAGCTTTGAAAGATCACGCAATTTTTGAAATCCATTCGACCCATGCTCGCACAGGCTTGCAATACACCGGCGGGCTTGTAATCAAAGTAAATTTCTGAATAGCATTCGTCACTGGCGATGACGAAGTTATAGCGATCAGACAGCTCAATTAACTTAACCAGATAGTCCAGTGGTGCTATGGCACCGGTTGGATTGCCGGGTGTGCATAGGTACAAAAGTTGGCAGCGCAACCAAATCTCTTCGGGTACTTCATCTAAATTCGGTAAATAACCCGATTCTTCACGGCAATTTAAATAGTAAGGCTCGGCGCCTGCCAGCAATGCTGCGCCTTCGTAAATTTGGTAAAAAGGATTGGGGGAGATAATGACCGGTGATTCTTGGGTGTTATCCACAACCGCCTGTGCGAAAGCAAACAAAGCTTCGCGGGTACCGTTTACGCTTAAAACGTTTGCGATCTTAACGCTGTTGTTTGGCAGATCGAAACGCTGTTCGCACCATTGCGCACAGGCTTGGCGAAGCTCTTCGGTGCCACTGGTTACCGGATATTGGCGCAGTAACTCTAAATTATTCGCGATGGCTTCTAACGCAAATGCCGGTGGCTCGTGTTTAGGCTCACCAATAGAGAGCGCTATGTGCGGCAGGTGCGCCGGTGGTGTAATGCCCGCTTTTAATAGCGCGAGTTTTTCAAACGGGTAGCTGTGTAGCTGCTCGATGTGTGGATTCATGTTGGGAAAATCTTTTGGTTAAGCCAGAACTTTGGCGTCTTGTTCTTGAGTTTGCTGATCCAGCTGACTTTGAATTTCTTTTTGCAGTTGCGCGCAGACGTTTGGGTCACTCAATGGCTCGCCGTTTTCGTCCGATAATAAGAACACGTCTTCGACGCGCTCGCCAAGTGTACTAATGCGCGCACTGTTTAGGTGAATGTTCAAGTCGATAAATATACGTCCAATGCGGGCCAGTAATCCGGGCCGGTCTGGAGAGATGACTTCTAGCAGGGTTTGGCCGCTCACCAAATCATTATTGATTGAGGTTTGAGTGGGCATGCGGAAATGCTTGAGCACGCGCGGCGTTCTGCGGTGAATACTGGTGGAATCTTCAAGGCCTACGGAAATTTCACGTACCAGAGAGTCGTGAATTTTCTTTAAGGTTTTCTTATCGCGCTCGATCGGATTGCCTTGCTGATCCAACACGTAGAAGTTAATCAGCGTAATGCCGGTATCGGAGGTATAAATGCGCGCTTCTTGAATGTTTAGGTTCAAGTGATCAAGTGTTAGCGCCGCAGTGGCGAATACGTTTTTGCGATCAAGGGTGCGAATGAATATTTGCGTGGCGCCTTCAACATGAAAAGTGCTGGTTTGGCTGAAGGCTACGACAAGACTTGGGTCTTCGGCATCGGCCACGGCCTGAGTTTGCCAGGCGATATCGATGTGCGATTCACGAACAAAATAATCTTCGCTGATATCGGCCCAAATGTTTAACGCTTTGTCTTTTGAAAGCTTTTTGTCGGCCAACTTGGCCAAAGCAGACTGCTGGGTCTCGTCGATCAAATCTTGTCGATCAACCGGGTTTTCGAGACCACGTCTCAGTATGCGTTTGGTCTCCATGTACAGCTGTCGCATAAGGCTGGCGCGCCAGTTATTCCAAATGGTTGGATTGGTGGCGTTCATATCGGCGACGGTGAGCGTGTATAAATAGTCGAGACGATATTGGTCGGCAACTTCTATGGCGAAATTGTGAATAACATCGGGATCGGAAATATCTTGTTTCTGGGAGACCGAAGACATCATCAAATGATTTTCGACCAACCACACAATTAGGTTGGTATCGCGGCGATTCACATTATGGCGCGTACAAAAATCGTAGGCGTCTTTAGCGCCTAATTGTGAATGATCGCCACCACGGCCTTTGGCGATATCGTGATAAAGACCCGCCATGTAAAGCAATTCCGGTTTGGGCAAATTGCGGTAAATGTAATGGGCGATTGGGTATGAATCTTTGCTCTCGGCTTGCGAGAAATGTTGCAGCATTTTCACCAGTTGTAGCGTGTGGGCATCAACCGTATAAATATGAAATAAATCGTGCTGCATTTGGCCGGTAATGCGACCAAATTCTGGTAGGTATCGACCCAATACGCCATAGCGCTTCATGCGTCGCAATAAGGTGAATAGATCGAAGGGCGCGCGCAAAATGGCGATAAACAAGCTTTGATGCAGTGGTGTGGCTCGAAATTCATCATCAATGAGATTTCTGCTGGCGCGGATCAAGCGAATGGTGCTGGCGCGAACACCCTGTATTTTCGGGTTATTGCCCATGTGTACAAAGATTTCGAGAAGCGCCGATGGGTAGCGCTCAAAGACTTTGTTGTTGGTAACTTCAATAAAGTTGTTGTTGAGCTGGAAGCGATCATTAATGGGTATGATTTCTTCCGGCACACCTTTATCTAAGATAGCTTCACTCAGGAATTGCAACAAGACATCGTTCAACTCTCGCAGAGACAAGACAACGCGGTAATACCATTGCATAAACTGCTCTACAGCCAAACGTTTTTCAGAATTGCTGTAGCCGAACATGGTTGCCAATTCGGTTTGGTAATTGAATAGCAGTCGCTCTTCAGGGCGACCCGCTAAAAGATGCAAGCCGTAGCGAACCTTCCAAAGAAATTCTTCACCGCCATTAAGAATAGAAAGCTCTCTGGAGGTAATAACGTCTTGGCCTTCCAATTGATTGATTGAATCGACGCCAAAGAAGCGCTTGGTAACCCAAACCAGAGTTTGAATATCGCGCAAGCCACCGGGCGCGTTTTTGATGTTTGGCTCAAGGTTGTATTCGGTGAAATTAAACTTCTGGTGGCGTTTTTCTTGTTCGGCAAGTTTGGCTTTGAAGAATTCTCTCGCAGGCCAAACAACATCTGGGCTGACGGCGTCTTTGAGCATAGACACTAAGTGCGGTTTACCAACAATCGAGCGGCATTCCATAAGGTTGGTAATGATCGTGATATCGTTAGACGCAAGCTTGGTGCATTGCTCGATAGTGCGTACGCTGTGGCCTATGTCTAAACCAATATCCCACAACAGCATTACAAAGCCTTCTATGCTTTTACTGGCAGACTCAATATTGTCTTCTTCGAAGAGTATCAGAATGTCGATATCCGAGTAGGGATGCAGCTGACCGCGACCGTATCCACCAACAGCGATAAGGCCGCATTGCTCGCTCCACTCAAATTGGTGCCAAGCATAATGCAGCAGGCAATCAACAAATAATGCACGTTCGTAGATAAGGCGACGAATTGGATCGCCTTGGGAAAAACGATGATCAAAATGAGCGTTGGTTTGCGAGATCGCCGCCTTAAACACGGAGATCTTGTTATCGCTAGATTCTAAATTGTGGCGAAACTTCTCCTGATCAAAAAAAATCAGGGGTTCTTCGAAGTGTGGAATCGACACTAAAAGCTTTCCTCTGAGCGAGTAGTAAAGACTTCAACGCCGGTAGCAGTAACGGCCATGGTGTGCTCCCACTGCGCTGATAGGCGACCGTCTTTGGTTTCTACGGTCCAGCCATCTTTTTTAAGTTTAGTATGAGGTTTGCCAGCGTTAATCATGGGTTCGATGGTGAAAACCATACCTTCAACCAGTTCCATGCCTGTGCCTGGTCTGCCGTAATGCAGAATTTGCGGTTCTTCGTGGAATTGTTTGCCAATGCCATGACCGCAGTATTCACGTACAACCGAGTAATAGTTTTTCTCAGCATGTTGCTGAATAACGTGGCCGATATCACCTAAACGTGTGCCCGGTTTTACCAGTTCAATACCTTTATATAAGCACTCTTGAGTTACTTTTACCAAGCGGTCGGCATGTGGAGCAACTTTGCCGACGTTGTACATCTTGCTGGTGTCGCCGTGATAGCCATCATAAATAACGGTGACATCAATATTAATGATGTCGCCTTCTTTGAGAATTTTCTTATCAGACGGAATGCCGTGGCAAATTACTTGGTTTACCGAGGTGCAGATTGATTTAGGAAATCCTTTGTAGCCCAAGCATGCCGGAATAGCTTTCTGCTCATTAACAATATAGTCGTGGCAGATTTGATCGAGCTTTTCGGTTGTTACGCCAGGCACCACGTATTCACCTATCATCTCCAGAACATCAGCGGCCATTTTGCCTGCGATTCGCATCTTCGCGATTTCTTCTGGGGTTTTAATGTGAATATTGGTCATAGTTTACCTTTGGGTCTGATTGATAGAGTGGTGCGAATTACGAGGCAAAAGACTGCTCAAGATTGAGGTTCACAATGATCACAGTGTCTGGAGCGATCTGCTTGGTAGCTCAAGGATTTACGTAATTTTCGCATAAAGTGCATAAGTATAAACCAAGCAGTAAACGTCGAGTAGGTTATGTCTTGCTCGTTTGGTGCTTATTTTTATTGCTAATTCCTTGTAAATTCTGTGCTTATCGAGCAATTAGGCGTTTTGTGTCGCGTTTTCCGTCAAAATCAAACCAGCTTTTTGTAGAAGTAGGCAGGTGTTTGTGGTATAAAGCGCGGCTCGTCTGGTAGGGGTCTGCTCCTCGGCGAAAAAAGCGTTAAAAACACAATGTCACACATACGTCGACACGACTTTCTGGGTGCTCTTTATGGGTTGAAAGTTGGGATGTATGGAGGCCCAACCCAAATAATTTAGGAATTATTTATGCCACAAGTAAGCATGCGCGACATGTTGCAAGCCGGTGTTCACTTCGGTCACCAAACCCGTTACTGGAACCCAAAAATGAATCAATACATTTTTGGTGCTCGCAACAAAATCCACATCATCAACCTTGAGCACACTGTGCCTGCCTTCAACGAAGCTCTTGAAGTTGTTCGTAAGATGGCAGCCTCTAAAAAGAAAATCCTTTTCGTTGGCACCAAGCGTGCGGCTCAAAAGAGCATTCGCGAACAAGCAGAGCGTTCTGGCCAGCCTTTCGTAAGTCACCGTTGGTTAGGTGGTATGCTTACCAACTATAAAACCATTCGTGCTTCTATCAAGCGTTACCGCGAGCT
Organism: Sessilibacter sp. MAH3; assembly: GCF_054658275.1. Lineage (NCBI taxonomy): Bacteria > Pseudomonadati > Pseudomonadota > Gammaproteobacteria > Cellvibrionales > Cellvibrionaceae > Sessilibacter > Sessilibacter sp. MAH3. The sequence goes on from NZ_BAAGIE010000003.1 coordinate 186,336, forward strand.
TGAAATTCAAAGCCAAGACGGTACTTTCGATAAGCTTACTAAGAAAGAAGCGTTAATGCGCACTCGCACCATGGAAAAACTAGACCGCTCAATTGGTGGTATTAAAGACATGGGTGGCCTTCCAGATGCTCTATTCATCATCGATGTTGAGCACGAGCGCATTGCTATTCAAGAAGCTAACAAGCTTGGTATTCCAGTTATCGGTATTGTTGATACCAACAGCAGCCCAGAAGGCGTTGATTACGTTATTCCAGGTAACGATGACGCAATCCGTGCAATCAAGTTGTACACCAGTGCAATTGCTGATGCTTGTCTAGAAGGTGCCGCTGCAAATCAAGCTCCTGTAAAAGACGAGTACGTTGAAGAACAGCAAGCTGACGTAGCTGCTGAGTAATCATCGAACATACGAATCTTATAGTAAAAATTTGTGCGTCATATAAATGGCATGGAAGACCGGTATAACGCGGTTTAAATCACAAATGCTTACTCATAGTTCGACATTTGATTCAAAAAGGGGCTAGCAGGCCCCTTTTTTCAAACATTATTTAATTCACGAATTTTCATAGAGGATAAAAAGATGGCAGCTATTTCTGCATCTTTAGTTAAAGATCTACGTGAGCGTACCGGTTTAGGTATGATGGAATGTAAAAAAGCTTTGCAAGAAGCTGATGGCGATATCGAATTGGCGATTGAAAACTTGCGTAAAGCCAGTGGCCTTAAAGCGGCTAAGAAAGCGGATCGTACCGCCGCAGAAGGTGTGGTTGTTGCCAAGTCTAACGACGAAGGTACTTACGCGCTAATGGTTGAAGTTAACAGCGAAACTGACTTCGTAGCTCGCGATACTAGCTTCCTAGGTTTTTGTGAAACCGTTTTAGAGAAAGCATTCGCTGACAAGCAAACCGACGTTGCTGCTCTTATGGCTGGTGACTTAGAAGACGCTCGTGAAAAACTCGTTCAAAAAATCGGTGAAAACATCAGCGTTCGTCGCATTTCGGCAGTGACTAGCGAAGCGGGCTGTGTTGGCGTTTATGTTCACTCTAACAACCGTATCGCATCGATCGTTGAATTGACTGTTGCTGGCAAAGCCGATGTTGCAAAAGACATTGCTATGCACGTAGCTGCTGTTAACCCACGTGTTAACAAGCCAGAAGATATGCCTGCTGAATTGCTTGAGAAAGAAAAAGAAATCATCAAAGCTCAACCGGATATGGCCGGTAAGCCAGACGAAATCGTTGAGAAAATGATGGGCGGCCGTATCAACAAGTTTTTGAAAGAAAACAGCTTATCTCAACAACCGTTTGTTAAGAACCCAGAGCAAACCGTTGCTCAGCTTGCTAAAGCAGCTGGCGGTGAAGTTGCTTCTTTCGTACGTTTCGAAGTGGGTGAAGGTATCGAGAAAGCAGAAGTGGACTTCGCTGCTGAAGTTGCTGCTCAGGTACAACAAGCTAACAAATAAGCTCAAATTTATTGGCATTTGCTTAGCAATAAAAACCGGGGATATCCCCGGTTTTTTTTTGTTGCGAAAGAGCTAAAAAAGCGGTTTTTGAATTTTTTTGCGGCGGTTCTAAACAGAAGTCTGTGAAAAGTATTTTACAAATCAATTTTGAACGTAATGTAAGATAATTGATTTGTGAAATTCATTACGCTTCCTGTTAAACTTCGCCGCAAATTTTTATCTGGTGTGGCGGAGCGAAACCATGGCAACAGCCCGGGACAAAAAATACAAAAGGATTTTATTAAAATTAAGCGGTGAGCAGCTTATGGGAGAAGAGGGTTTTGGTATCGATCCCAAAGTCCTTGATAAGATGGCGCTCGAAATTGGTCAACTGGTTGGCATCGGTGTCCAGGTTGGCTTAGTAATTGGCGGTGGTAACCTTTTCCGGGGCGCCGCTCTCAGTGCCGCCGGTCTCGATCGTGTTACCGGTGACCACATGGGTATGTTAGCAACAGTAATGAATGCACTGGCGATGCGCGATGCGCTAGAACGTTCCGATATTAATTGTAGTGTGATGTCTGCAATTCCTATGAGTGGTATCGTTGAGCATTACGACCGACGTCGAGCCATGCGTTTATTAGAATCCGGTGAAGTGGTAATTTTCTCCGCGGGTACCGGCAACCCATTTTTCACCACAGATTCTGCGGCTTGCTTACGCGGAATTGAAGTTGAGGTGGATTTGGTTTTGAAAGCCACCAAAGTGGATGGTGTATACACCGCAGATCCTATGAAAGATCCGTCTGCGATCAGATACGATCGCTTAAGTTACGACGAAGTCTTGAGTAAGAAGTTGGGTGTAATGGATTTAACCGCTATATGCTTGTGTCAAGAACACGATATGCCGTTACGTGTTTTCAAAATGGACAAAGTAGGCGCGTTATTAAACATAATTACCGGTGGTAGTGAAGGCACTCTCGTGGAGCAAACTCGTCCACAAGAAGGTTGAGCCTTACCGGAAGAAAAATAAGAGAGCTAGTCACTGATGATCAAAGATATTCTCAATGATGCAGAAACCCGTATGGGTAAATCAATCGAAGCACTTGGACATAACTTCAATAAAATTCGTACAGGTCGTGCTCACCCAAGTTTGTTGGATGGCATCACCGTTAACTACTACGGCTCAGAAACTCCGTTGTCACAGGCCGCCAACGTTTCAGTTTTAGACGCGCGTACTCTTTCAATATCAGCTTGGGATCGCTCTTTGATTCCTGAAATTGAAAAAGCCATCATGAAGTCAGATTTGGGGTTGAACCCATCGACAACCGGCGAGCTGATTCGTTTACCAATGCCAGCGCTTACAGAAGAGACTCGTAAGGGCTTTATCAAAACCGCTCGTGCTGAAGCAGAGCAAGCTCGTGTATCCATCCGCAACATTCGTCGCGACGCTATCGGAGACCTTAAAACTTTATTGAAAGATAAAGAAATTGGTGAAGACGAAGAACGCAAAGGCGGTGAAGACGTACAAAAGATCACGGACAAGTATATCGCCCAAGTGGATAGCGCTTTGGCAGATAAAGAAAAGGATTTGATGGAAATTTAAGGGCTGAAATTTTTAGCCTTATAGAGGTTGGCGTGACGAGCGAAGCGTTAAAACACATTGCCATTATTATGGATGGTAATAGCCGCTGGGCGAAGCAGCAGGGTATGTTGGTTGCTTCCGGCCACAAAGCCGGTGTTGAGAGAATTAGAGATGTTCTTCGGGCCAGCTTAGAGCGCGGTGTTGAGGTTTTAACGTTATTTGCTTTCAGTAGCGAGAACTGGCGTCGTCCACCAACCGAAGTAAATGCTTTAATGACGTTATTTTTGGGGTATTTACGCCGAGAAGCGCGCCAGCTGAGTGAAGAAAACGTCGCGATTCGCATTATTGGCAGTCGTGATCGTTTTAGTAAGCGCATTCAGCAAGCTATGGCTGAAGCTGAAGACATTACCCGTAATGGTCAGCGTACACTGGTCATCGCCGCCGACTATGGCGGCAAATGGGATATGACTCAAGCGGCCAAAAAAGTTGCCGAACAGGTTGCTAGTGGCTTAATAACTCCTGAAAGTATCAATGAAGACTTGATAGCCTCACATTTAAGCTTGGCCGACCTGCCGCCACTCGATCTATTAATACGAACCGGTGGCGAAGTACGCATCAGTAATTTCTTACTTTGGCAGGCTGCTTATACTGAATTTTATTTTACCAACGTCTATTGGCCAGATTTTGATGGCGTTGAACTTAATAAAGCTGTTGATGAGTTTTACTGCCGTCAGCGGCGTTTTGGCGGTCGCCACACTGATGATAATAATAAACCGGGGATAGCCAGTGCTTAAAGATAGGGTAAAAAGTGCTGTTCTGATGGCACTCGTCTTTTTAGTTGCCCTCTTTATCTTGCCTAAAATCGGCTTTTTGATGTTTGTGTCCTTCGCAACTGCTGCGGCAGCTTGGGAATGGTCGGCATTGGCTGGTCTTAAGCGTCGCCACCAGCGTATGACCTACGTGTGTGTCCTATTTGTTCTTATCTCGGCATGTGCCGGAATGTTGGGCTTTGGTAGCGATCTAGAAGCCATTGACCACGATAGAATTCAATACTTTGTACTTATAGATTTAGTCTGGTGGATCGTTGCATTGTTTTTAGTGCGCGGATATCCAGATAACGCCAAAACTTGGGGATCTCAAGCCGGAATCATGGTGATTGGCGGTTTGGTGCTCATACCTACCTGGATTGGCCTCACCTTTTTACGCTCAGAACATAACGGCAGTTGGCTAATCCTGTTTCTCGTTACGGTCGTTGCCAGTGCCGATATCGGTGCTTATTTTTCCGGTCGAAAATTCGGCAAAAGACGTTTGGCGCCGTCCGTCAGTCCGGGAAAATCCTGGGAGGGTGTTTTCGGTGGTTTATCGTTGGCTGTATTGCTAGCCGTTGTGGTCGGTTATTTTTGGATGCCAGACAATCGTCTTTCATTGATATTGTTAGTGGCTGCTACGGCCTTGGTTTCTGTGCTGGGCGACTTACTTGAAAGCATGATAAAACGGCACCGAGGTGTTAAAGACAGTGGTTATTTATTCCCAGGTCACGGTGGTATTCTCGATCGAGTCGATGGTATCACTGCCGCTGCTCCGGTGTTTTCTTTAGGGCTATTATTGCTTGGCTTACAGTTTCCGGCGAATTGATCGTCCAATAAGTTCAAAAAGACACCCGTAATTGGGAGTTCTGAGTTTTTCTATGCAACAAATTACACTCCTAGGCTCGACCGGCTCAATTGGTCGCAGCACTCTTGATGTTATTGCCCGAAATTCCAATCGTTTTCAGGTTTTTGCACTGACCGCGCACAATAATGTTTCATTATTGGCTCAGCAATGTTTGGAGTTTACGCCAAAATTTGCCGTATTAAGCGATCCGCAAAAGGCGGCGGAACTTAGAGATACGCTCGCAGGCAAAACCTGCGAAACAGAAGTGCTTTGCGGCATGGCGGCGTTTGAAGAGGTCGCTTCAGACAGTCAAGTCGATACCGTTGTGGCTGCTATTGTGGGTTCTGTGGGTTTAAAGCCGACCATGGCCGCTGTTAAAAGCGGGAAAAAAGTATTGCTTGCAAACAAAGAGTCGTTGGTAATGGCTGGCAAGGCTTTTATGGATGCAGTGGTCAATCACAAGGCGACCCTGCTGCCGCTCGACAGCGAGCACAATGCTATTTTTCAATGCCTACCTTACAAAGGGTTTCAAGACTCTTTGGGAGCGGCCAAGCCTGACGCACTCAAAGATTCCGGTATCGCTAAAATCTTGTTAACAGGTTCGGGTGGCCCGTTTCGAGAAACGCCCATCGCTGATCTGATCGCGGTAACTCCCGATCAAGCTTGTGCTCATCCAAATTGGTCGATGGGGCGAAAAATATCCGTCGATAGCGCGACCATGATGAATAAAGGCCTTGAATTTATCGAAGCGCGTTGGCTGTTCGACGTAAGTCCTGATGATATCGAAGTGGTGATCCATCCGCAGAGCGTCATCCATTCAATGGCTCAATATATTGATGGCTCAGTACTTGCTCAAATGGGAAACCCTGACATGAGAACGCCAATCGCCCACGCGTTAGCTTGGCCCGAGCGCGTAGAATCCGGTGTTGCGCACTTAGATTTTTTCGAGGTAGCGCGTTTAGATTTTTCTCGGCCGGATTTTGAGCGCTTTCCGTGTTTACGTTTAGCGATCGATGCGAGCCGGGAGTCGTCAACCATAGCTGCGGTTATGAATGCCGCCAATGAGGTTGCTGTTGAGGCATTTTTAGACGAAAAAATTCGTTATACCGATATCGCAACCATAGTAGAGTCGGTCATGAATCGCTGTGATTCACCCACAACCACAGATCTTGAGGCAATTGTTTCGATAGACCAGCAAGCGCGAATTATCGCTCAGGAAGAAATACGGTCAAAATAACGTTGAATAGCCTAAGCTCTGGTATCAAAAAGTAAAATTCGATACCGTTAATCTTCGGTTAATCAACCTTTGAGCACTATCTGTTGTCCAACTCGATTGCAGTTGGATTAGCTAAAGGTTTATACAGCTAATAATCTGTCTTCATTACCAAGCATGGCTATCTTAACGGTTTCTTGGATAAAGGTTGGTCATTCTTACGGAGAAATAGATGACATTAATATGGTTTTTGATAGCTCTGGGAGTCTTGGTGACATTCCACGAGTTCGGCCATTTCTACATTGCCCGCGTATGTGGCGTGCGAGTTGAGCGCTTTTCAATTGGCTTTGGCAAACCCCTTATCAAGTGGTATGACAAAAAAGGCACCGAATACGCTATCGCAGGTATCCCTCTTGGTGGTTACGTCAAAATGCTTGATGAGCGCCAAGGCCCTGTTGATGAAAAGGATCTGCACGAAGAATTTACCCGCAAGCCCGTATGGTCTCGTATAGCCATTGTTGCAGCCGGTCCAATCGCTAACATCGTGCTTGCCGTATTTTTATTTTGGTTGGTGTTGTTGCAACCGCAATCCTATTTAGCGCCTGTTGTAGGTGATGTGGAGCCCGGCAGTGTTGCCGAAGCCGCTCGATTAGAACCTGGGCAAGAAATTGTTGCGATCGATGGTGTTGAAACCCCATCTTGGGAGGCCGTAAATCGCGCTTTAGTTAAACGTTTGGGCGAAAGCGGTGAAATTACTTTTAAAGTTAGCTATTCCGATTCTGATCTGACCTACGAGTCCAGTGCTTATTTGAATGACTGGCAAAAAGGTGTGAGCGATCCTGACCCTATTATTGGTGCGGGTATTAAACCCTTCCGACCTGAAGTAAAACCCATTGTTGCACAAGTGGTTGAGGGTACCCCTGCGGCGGGAGCCGGCATCCAGTTAGGTGATGAGTTCGTTGCCGTTGACGGCCAGCTTGTGACTGATTGGGAATTCTTCGCCGATTATGTTTCGTCCCGTCCGGGTGAAACCATCGAATTTACGGTTGACCGTAAAGGCGAATTACAAGAAGTATTGATTACCCCAGCTCGCTTTGAAGACGGTGGTAAAGTCATTGGTCGAATCGGTGTCGCTCCAGAAAATCCGACTTGGCCTAAAGAGATGATTCGCTCCAGCTCTTATTCGGTGGTTGAAGCTTTTGGTCAGGGCATTAAAAAGACTTGGGAAACCAGCGGTGTTGTATTGCTCTCGCTGCAAAAGCTGGTGGTAGGTGAGATCTCAACCAAAAGCTTAAGTGGTCCACTGTCCATTGCTAAAGTGGCCGGTGATTCAGCTGAACTGGGTTTTGTTTATTTTTTGCGAATGTTGGCGCTATTAAGTGTTAGTCTTGCTATTTTCAACCTTCTGCCAATCCCCGTTCTTGATGGCGGTCACTTAACCTACTACTTTATCGAAGCCATCAAAGGTAAGCCGTTATCGGAACGTGTCCAGTCAATTGGTTATAGGCTGGGTTTCTTTGTGGTCGCCAGTGTTATGGTTTTGGCGTTCTATAACGACATTATGCGCCAAATACAAGGCCAGCTTTTTAACTTGCCCTTCTAGCGTGTTTTACAGTTTAATGCCCGCCTTTGTGTGGGCATTTTGCAACTTTTCAGAGTTTTTTTGACTCAATAAAGGTTTTGTCAGTCGTACTTGGCAACCCAATAACGAATCATTTTATAAACCATCAATAAAGATACAATTAACTGCCTCAGAATATGAATCGCTCCCTGTTTCCTCTTGCTTTATCCTTAACGCTGCTCTCGCCACTGTCGTTAGCTGAAACCTTTCGTGTCGATGATATTCGTGTTCAGGGGCTGCAACGTGTCTCTGCGGGCACAGTATTCTCTGTTTTACCAGTACAGGTAGGCGATGAAGTCGAAGAGCTTGATATTCAAGAGCTGAGTCGTGCTTTATTCCGAACCGGATATTTTGAAGATATCAGTGTTGGTAAAGACGGGCAGGTATTGGTTATCTCGGTTCGCGAGAGACCGGCAATCAGTTCGATCACCATCGATGGTAACAAGGCCATTAAAACCGATGACCTATTACAGGGTTTAACCGACAACGGTTTATCGGAAGGTCAAATTTTTAAAAGAGCGACTTTAGAAGGTTTAACTCAAGAACTTGAACGCCAATATGTGGCTCAAGGTCGCTATGGCGCAAGCGTTGATGCCGACGTTATTGATTTACCGCGCAACCAAGTGCAGTTAATCATCAATGTAGATGAAGGCAAGGTTGCGAAGATCAAACACGTCAATATTGTTGGTAACGAGAAATTTTCCGACAAAGAACTTTTGGAACTGTTCGAGTTAGGTAAGGCCGGTCGATTCGATTGGTTCACCAGCAAAAACAAATACGCCAAAGAAAAGTTAGCCGGTGACCTAGAGCGTCTAGAAAGCTTTTATCTAGATCGCGGTTACTTAAAATTCAATATTGATTCGACTCAGGTTTCATTGAGTCCCGACAAAGAGTCGGTCTATATCACCGTCAATATCACCGAAGGTGATGTGTACAAGGTCAGCGAAGTTGACCTAGCCGGTGATTTGATTGTTGATGAAAGTATTATTCGTCGATTGATTCTGGTTCGTGAAGAACAAAACTTCTCGCAAGTATTGATGACGACCACTTCCGAGTACATTACTCGCCGTCTTGGTAACGAGGGTTATACCTTCGCAGAGGTGCGTGGTATTCCTGAACGTAACGATGACGATAAAACCGTAAAGGTCACCTTCTTCGTTGATCCCGGTAAGCGGGCCTATGTTCGCCGTATCGAATTCCGTGGTAACACGCGTACCTCAGACGATGTTTTACGACGAGAAATGCGTCAGATGGAAGGTGGCTCTGCCTCCACCGCTTCGATTGAATCTTCTAAAGTACGTCTAGAGCGATTGGGTTTCTTCAAGCAGGTCGATGTCGATACGCAAGAAGTGCCGGGCAGTTCTGACTTGGTTGACGTGGAATATACTGTTGAAGAGCAACCGTCAGGTAGTGTGGGTGCCAGCGTTGGTTTTGCTCAGGGCACCGGTTTAACGCTCGGCGCTAACGTTCAGCAAGATAACTGGTTCGGTTCGGGTAAATCGGTTGGTTTCTCGTTAAGTCGTAGCTCTTTCCAAACCGTTTATAGCTTCAACTACAACGACCCTTATTTTACGCCGGATGGCGTCAGCCGTGGTTTTAGTCTGTTCTTCCGAGCTCGTGACTTTAACGAGTTTAACGTCTCAAGTTTTACCACGGATACCTACGGCGCTACCGTAAACTTCGGTTACCCAACCTCAGAAATTTCTCGAATTAACTACGGTTTTGGTTTTAGTAATATCTCCATCGAAACCGGTCGTTTCGCGGTGCAAGAAATTCGGTCTAGTCCTCGATTATTTGATACCGATTTTGTGCGTCAATCCTACGTAACCGAAGATCAAGTCGCTGAAATTAATGCACTTCGCAACGATTTGGTAGACGATCTTAACGGCGATGGAATTCTTGATGCTGATGAAATTGCTGCATTTAATGATTCAGATGCAGTAACCAATGGTGTGGTTGATCCTTTCGACTACACCGCGGTTGATACTCGTTTTGCCAGTGACGATCCTGTGGTTTTGGTGCGTAACCCAAGTGGCTTTGTGGATGAAAACGGCGACAACTTTAATATGCTGACCTTCACGTTGGGTTGGCGCGAATCGACCCTAAACCGTGGTCGATTGGCAACTCGTGGTGCTTCTCAGTCTTTATCACTGGAAGTTACGGTTCCCGGTAGTGATCTTGAGTATTACAAGGTCACTTACGATGCTCAGTACTTCAAACCTATCACCCGTGATTTTACCTTGCGCTTGCGCACTCAATTGGGTTATGCCGATTCTTTTGGCAGTACTACCGAGCTACCTTTCTTCGAGCATTTCTTCGCCGGTGGTTTTGGTTCGGTTCGTGGTTTTGAGCGCAACAGTTTAGGTCCGCGCAGTTCACCGGCATTCCAATATGACACCATTGCCTTGACCGCAGAAGACTTAGATGGCGATGGCGATGCTGATAACCTCGATAATTTCGCCTACATTCTTGATAGCGAAACCGGTCGTTTGTCTGCTCAACAGCTTACTCGCGGCGATGATGCTTTTGGTGGTAACGTGCTGGTGGAGTTTGGTGCAGAGATATTATTCCCATTACCGTTCATTAAAGATCAGCGTACGTTACAGTCGGCGCTATTTGTTGATGCCGGTAACGTCTTTGATACTAACTGTGCCGATACGCAGCTGAATTGTTCTGACGTAGATTTGGGATTATTAAGTGCATCTGTCGGCGTGGGCATTACTTGGATTACCGGTTTTGGTCCGCTGACCTTTAGCTTGGCCAAACCTATTAAAGAGCAAGAAGACGACGAGACAGAATTCTTTCAATTCTCTCTCGGTACCACTTTCTAGCCAATTTGATTGCGGCATTATTGTTGGTTCTTATTTAACCAATTTTGCCAAACCTAAAAAACCAGCGTAATGCTGGTTTTTTTGTTGAGGCTGAATTCAATAGAGTGACGAAAATTACTCTTCCTGAGCGGGTATTTTCCTCGAAAATTGGAAAAAATCGCAATATTTTTCAATAAGTAGTGGAAACCATCTTGCTTAGGAGGTCATAATGCCGCCCGGAAAAAAATAGGCGCATGGTATATCTAAGATAGACCTGCCGAATCTTATGTACAGAGCTTGATTGATGGTTAGGATTGGCCTGGATGTAAGTTGCTAAGTTTGTTCATCAAATAGCATTAAGAGACGGTGATTAATTAAATTAGGCAAATTGGCAGTTAGTTTTGCAACTGGCTTGCAAAAATAGACTCCAACGGTCTTCTAATTGGGATTTTAAATTCATCGTCTGTGAAATCAGGAGCATTACACGTGTTAAATTTCAAGACCTTCGCGGCATTCGTAGTTTCTACCTTCGTTTCTTTTTCTGCATTTGCAGAGGGCAAAGTTGCTGTTTTCAATTTTGAGAAAGCTATCTTGAGCACCGAAGCTGCTAAAAAAGCGAGTGCTTCGCTATCGGCAGATCCTGAGTTTGCGGCGTTACAAGCTAAATACGAAGGTTTAATTGCAGAGCTGCAAGCCCTTCGTGAAGAGCAGCAAACCAAAGGTATCACTTGGGATGCGAATCAACAGGCAGAACACCGCAAAAATGTTGAATACAAACGCGCTGATTTAGAGCTTGCTCAAAAGAAACTACAAGCCGAGCAAAATGCTGCGGTACGTGGTTTGTTACAAGAGTTTGAAACCAAAACCAAAACGGCACTTGAAGAAGTTATCAAGGCTCAGGGTATATCAGTCGTATTAAATTCGAGCCAAGTCTATTTTGTTGATCCGGCGGCAGACATTACCGCTTTAGTTACTGAGAAATTAAACAAAAAATAATACGATTTGGGACCGAATCTCAATGTTATTAGGTGATATTGCAAGCGCTATTGGAGCAGAGCTTGTTGGTGATGACTCGTTAAATATAGTGGGTATCGCAGACCTCGAACGAGCACAGCCAAATCAATTGGCATTTGTAGCCCGATCTGCGTTTGCTAAATATTTACCTGAAACAAAAGCCGGAGTGGTTATCCTTACTCAGGAGCTCGCCGATCAGTCGAGCTTCTCTGGCAATAAGTTAATTTGCAGCAATCCGTACTTGGCTTACGCTCAGGTGAGCCAATTTTTCGATCCGTTTTCTACTCCCGAGGCTGCAAACATTCATGCCACTGCGATAGTTGCTGAATCCGCCGTTATTGGCAGTGATGTAATTGTTGGCGCTAACGCAGTCATTGAAGACGGTGTAAAAATTGGTGCAGGTACCCGAATCGGTGCTAACAGTTTTATTGGTAAACACACGCAAATTGGTGACAACTGTCTTATTCATTCTAACGTTGTCATTTACCACGAAATAGAAATCGGTCATCGCGTTATCATTCATAGTTGTGCTGTGATTGGTGCCGATGGTTTTGGGTTTGCACCTAAACCCAGCGGCTGGCAGAAAATACACCAGTTGGGTGGTGTCGTTATTGGTAATGATGTTGAAATTGGTGCAACTACAGCGATAGATCGTGGCGCTCTCGGCGATACCGTTCTTGCAGATGGTGTTAAGCTCGATAACCACATTCACATTGCTCATAACGTGGAACTTGGCAAAAACACCGCTATTGCGGCCTTTTGTGGTATTGCTGGCAGCACCAAAATTGGCGCCAACTGTACCATTGCTGGAATGGTCGGATTTGCAGGTCATTTAACCATTTGCGATAACGCACATTTTACCGGTAAAACCATGGTGGCCTCCGATATTTCAGAACCGGGCGTCTACTCTTCGGGTATTCCGTGTATGCCAGCTCAACAGTGGCGTAAAAATGCGATTCGCATAAGTAAGCTTGATGAAACTGTTCGTCAGGTTCGTCGCCTCGAAAAAATAATTAGTAAATTTAGTGATTAATAGAATTCGCGGTTTGACCCGTTGAATGAGAGTAAGGCCAAAAAAATGATGGACGTGAATGAAATTCGCAAGTATCTACCACACCGCTATCCGTTTTTGTTGGTGGATCGTGTATTAGAGTTAGTCCCCGACGAGTCCATTGTCGCATATAAAAATATTTCGGCTAACGAAGATGTCTTTAATGGCCACTTCCCTCAGCTTCCTATTTTTCCAGGCGTTATGATTGTCGAAGCGCTTGCGCAAGCATCGGGCGTTTTAGGTTTCAAATCATTAGAAAAAACACCGCAAGATGGATCTTTGTATCTGCTTGCCGGTATCGATGATGTTCGCTTTAGACGACAAGTTACTCCAGGTGACCGCTTGATGCTTGAGTCAAAAGTGGTATCTGTTAAGCGCGGTATTTGGAAGTTTGACGCGAAAGCCTCAGTAGATGGTGAGTTAGCTTGTTCCTGCGTCATTATGTGCGCTGATCGCAAAGTATAAATTCAACCTTCATATAGCAAATTTCTGGGAAATCCTGTGAGTTTAATCGACCCACGCGCAATCATTGATCCCTCCGCTATTATTGACGAAGACGTTACTGTTGGCCCTTGGTCGATTATTGGCCCTAACGTAACAATTGGTGCAGGCTCAGTTATTGAGTCGCACGTTGTTATTAAAGGCCCAACGGTAATTGGCAAGAATAACCGTATTTATCAATTTTCGACCATTGGCGAAGACACTCCCGATCTTAAATATCAGGGCGAGCCTACTCGTTTGGTGATCGGCGATAACAACGTTATTCGTGAAGGCGTCACCATTCATCGCGGAACGGTTCAAGACCGCTTTGAAACCACTATCGGTGATCACAATTTAATCATGGCCTACGCTCATGTTGGTCACGACAGTGTCATTGGTAATCATTGTATTCTTGTTAATAATTCAGCATTAGCCGGACATGTAGTGGTGCATGATTGGGCAATCCTCGGTGGATTTACCCTAGTGCATCAGTTTTGTCATATTGGCGCCCATTGCTTTACCGGAATGGGAAGTGCTATAGGTAAAGATGTTCCAGCATTTGTTATGGTGACTGGAAATCCTGCTGCGGCAAAAAGTATCAATGCCGAAGGCTTGCGTCGTCGCGGATACACCAAAGAAGAAATCGCCGCGATTAATAAAGGCTTTAAAATAATTTACCGTCGAGGTCTTACTGTAGAAGAAGCCTTAGTTGAGCTTGCGTCCTTGGCCGAAACAGTGCTTGCGGTTAACTTGTTGATCGAATCTCTTAAATCTTCCAAGCGAGGAATTGTGCGCTAAATGGATAAAACCTTGCGCATTGGTCTGGTGGTGGGTGAAGCCTCCGGTGATACGCTCGCCGTAGGCCTCATGAAAGAAATAAAAAAACGCTATCCAGATGCAATCTTTGAAGGTATTGGTGGACCTAAAATGATTGCACAAGGCTTTAACAGCTTTTTCGATCAAGAACGCTTGGCGGTGATGGGTTTAATTGAACCGCTAAAACGTTTGCCCGAATTATTAAAAATACGGCGAGAAATTATTCAGTATTTTTCAGAGCACCGGCCAGATGTATTCGTTGGTGTAGACTCGCCGGATTTTAATCTTACCATCGAAGAAAAACTTCGCGCACAAGGCATTAAAACTACTCACTACGTTAGTCCTTCAGTTTGGGCTTGGCGTCAAGGCCGAGTTAAAAAAATCGCTAGAGCCTGTGATTTAATGCTAACGCTTCTGCCTTTTGAAGCGGAGTTTTATAAAGATCATAATGTTGCCGTCGAGTTTGTAGGTCACCCCTTAGCAAATGAATTTACTCATTTGCACAGTCAAACCGCCGCCCAACAACAGCTACATCTTAAACCAACCGCAAAAACCATCGCCATAATGCCCGGTAGCCGCGAAGCTGAAGTTCGCTTAATTGCACCAGAGTTTTTGCAGGCGGCGGCAATTATTCACGCCGTAGATTCTGAGTTTCAGTTTGTCATTCCCGCAGCGAACGAAAAGCGCTTTGCGCAATTGCAAGAATTACTCAAGCAATATGATTCGTTGCCTGTTACCTTAGTTTTGAAGCAGTCTAAAGAAGCCATGATGGCTTCAAACTTCGTTATGATTGCATCGGGCACCACAACACTTGAGGCCATGCTGCTCGGTAAACCGATGGTAATTGGTTATCGCATGGCATGGTTGAGCTTTCAAATTATGAAAGCACTGGCAAAAATAAAACACGTGGGTTTACCCAATTTGTTGGCCGGCAAAACCATTGTGCCCGAATTATTGCAAAATGATTTATCGGCTCAAGGCGTTGCCGATGTTGCATTAGAAGCGTTTTCCAACCCGAATAAAACCGAACTGCTCACCGAAGAATTCCATCGCCTGTCTCAACAATTACGTCAAAACGCAAATTTGAAGGCGGCGGACGCCATTTTAAAACTCATCTCTTAATGTCAAAACAATACGAAATATTTATTCCGAAATATTCCGGCCAGTTAATGGCTGGTGTCGATGAAGTTGGTCGCGGCCCTTTAGCAGGAGATGTTGTTACCGCAGCGGTTATTCTTGACAGAAATAATCCAATAGAAGGTTTGCGCGATTCTAAAAAATTATCCGAAAAAAAACGTGAAATTCTCTTTGAAGAAATACAACAAAAAGCCCTAGCTTTTAGTATTGCCAGAGCCAGTGTTGACGAAATCGACACACTTAATATTTTACAGGCAAGTTTATTGGCTATGGCACGAGCAGTCGAAACGTTACCCATTCAGCCTGAATACGTGTTGGTGGACGGTAATAAATTACCCAAATGGACTTATGCGAGCGAAAGCGTAGTGGGTGGTGACGATCGAGTTGATTGTATTGCAGCGGCGTCGATTTTAGCAAAGGTCACTCGTGATCGTGAAATGATCGCTTTTGATGATCAGTTTCCGGGTTATGGATTTGCCGGACATAAAGGCTATCCCACTAAAAAACATCTAGAAGCCATGGATAAGCTCGGTATTTGCGAGATTCACCGACGATCCTATGGTCCAGTTAAAATACGTATTGGAACCTCTGACTAAATCACCCAGGAATTGGTTAGAGGTTTCTATAAAATAATCTTGTTCTAAAGGCTTAATAACATCATTTATTTAAGCTTTTATTATTTTTATAAATGAGTTAATAAAAAATATTTTGACGTGTGGCAAGTCTAGCGCCGACTATCGATATTTTCTCTAAATCTGATAATTCTAAGAGTTGCGATCTATTAGATTGCAGTTTTCAATTTTTCGTTAATATATTCTTTGTTTCTCCATGATTTTTCTCACAGGCGTCATTTAAGCTCGCGAAATATTTTTTTACACGAAAATTCTTATTTATTGAAATTCTACTTAGGTAATGCCTGTCTGTTAATGTCTGTTCGTTAATGAAGGCGTTATAAATTTTAATTGAGTATGCAGCAGAATTTTTACCTTTCTTCACTAACTTATTAAGGGTTGGTTCAGTAATAAAATAAGAACCCTGTTTAACGATGGTTCTTATTTTTCTTTCAGTTTTGATTAAGTTTTTATTTGCTTAAATTGCGCGATCTATTTCATCTAAAAAGGAATGCCAATGTGCTGTTTGGAAAAAATAATCATATAAAATCTCTACTGGTCGTTGGTGTGCTTTCATTCGGCTTATCTGCGTGTGGGGGTGGTGGCGGAGGTGGTGGAGATGCAGAGGACGGGTATTTTCGCTTTGTTAATATTTCTTCTAATGCGCCAGATGTTCAGCTAGCGATTGATGAGAGTGTTTTTACCCAAGAAGGTTTTGGAGAATCCAGTAATTTAGATAATTTAGAGCCCGATACCTATGAATTACGGTTCAATTTAGTTCTTCCAAATTCGGTAGAAGAACAATTCATTTCTGACAACGATTTAATTGTTCGTGAAAATGAAATATCTACCTATGTGCTTTATGGTGACATTAGTAATCCCGAAGAAATGGTTATTACCACATCGGTTGAAGATATTTTCGATCCAGACTTTGATATTGATGTCGGTCGCGTACAATTTTTTCATTCCGCAGAAACGCTCGGTGATGTGGATGTTTATGTAGTCGATGCCGGTGACGATTTATTAAATCAGTCGCCAGATTTATTTTTATTGTACGAAGATGTATCAGAGGCTATTGATTTTGATATTGGCGACTATAAAATTATTGTTACAGAAGCCGGTACGCAAAATATATTAATTGAATCGGATAATATTGATATTAATTTTGGCGAGTCTTACATTTACTGCATCGTATCCGTGCCTAGCGAGGCATCCGATATACCAAGATATCGCTTGGTCGAATTGGACGAAGGCAGTGCGCGGGTATTGGCTAATGATGCGCAACCAACTTATCTTCGATTTAATAACGCCATTGCCGACATAGATTCTGTCGATATTTATTTTGATTCTATAGATGGTGGTGTTGAAGCCGCATTAATTGCAAATACCGAGTTTGGAGACATTAGTGCGCAAATAGCCGTTGAAATTGAAGATATTGATCGCGGCGACAGTCACGAATTATTTATTCTGGATTCTGCCACACAAGAAGTCTTGGATAGTTTTGACATCGACATAGATCCTGATCGACAAATTCTAATTACCGCGGCAGGTTTGAGCGAAGGTACCAGTGACGAACGTATTCGTTTGAATTCCATCAGTGAAGATTTACGAGCTATCAATACCCACGCGCGTATTATTTATACACACGCTATTGGTCAAGAGCGTGATGACTCTCTGGAATTTTTATTGGTAGAAGACGGATCAGATCCAGATGCTTTTAATCCGCAAGTTACCCTGAGTTATTTAGCCAGTCGAGAATTTGAGATCGAACCCGGCGATTACAATATTTTTGTCTTTAACCAAGATACTGGCGCATTACTCATTGAGCATGAGCTGAATGGCTTAAATCGAGGCGATATCGTTAATTTAACCGCAACAGAAGCAGAAGGTGGTAGTACTCCTTATGTTCTTCAGGAGATTGAAAATTAAATCTACTTTCTGTTAAGTCTCATTCTTTTTGTATTGAACCCCCTGATTAACTCCGCCATGATTTAATCAGGGGCCAGAAATTAACCATGCGATTGTCAATGGCATTAAGCAGTCTCTGATCACTTCATACGTATCTGTTACCATTTCTGTCAAATTCAATTTTAAATTAAAGCGTTAATAAATTGGTGGTAACTCAGCTACTCGCAATTATCGCGAGGCGATTACTAACAACGTCGGTTTTACATTTGACTAATCTGTAATCTAACCTCGTCTGTTCCTTAATTACCGACAATAACCAGCCATAGAGAATTTTAAAAAGCTTGCCTGATTGTAGATTTAACACCGGTAATTGTGTCTATGCCGCAGGTGTTGAACGCTGTTTTATGTAATTGCATTTGAATTAAAAGATCATTGACTAAAAAAATCTTTTGTATTACATGCTGGCTTTATGAGTCCTTTTGGTCATTGAAGCTTTTGAAGAGATAAGATTAGACCAAAACAGAGTAATTGTTATATGCATAAGCGTATTTTCCGGTCTATGCACTAACTGTTTTTATGACTGAAAATATCGGTATCGCTTTAAGACGATGAGTGACTGGCTTGATCGTCAAATCCCACAATATCCATCATGCTCTAATTCGTGCTTTGGTCTGAGAGATATTTGTTGTCATTCAGTTGATTTCTGTCGCAGTCACACTTTGTACAAGAATACTTTGAATAACCTTATGTTGCTAATTTCAAGCTCAATCAACGATAGAGATTGTTAATAAATAGGAAATCACATTGCTTACCTCTATCTTCTGATTAAATTAACACGTTGTTAGTGGTGATTGGTCTGACGTTTAGATATTGTATTTAACTATCAAAAAAACTTTTTGCTGAATAAATTTCGTCTTAGGCATTTTCTATTAGGCTTGGCACTATGATTCTATTTTCAGCTGTCGCTGCCGTTTGGTAGCCATTTTTAGTGTGAAAAAAACGTGTTTATGACTATTTTTTTATTTCGCGCGCAAAGTATTTTTTAATTGTGGTAAATAAGTGTTAAGCTTCGTCTGCATTTATTTTAAAAAGATTGAGTTTCGTTCTTCAATTTATTCAAGGAATTAAGTTTTCCAAAATCATCAGGTTATTTCTGTCAGGTTAGAAATCTTTTTAGGCTGAAAAGTGTGCTCCATCTCACATTCGTAATTCGCTAATTATTTAAATTAATTAAAAGTAATTTCTTTAGCCCTAAATTGTAACCTTTGAGGTGCAGCAATAAGCGACCGTCTTATTTGAGTCATGCACGCACTCGGTTTTTTTTCATTAAAAGTTTTAATTATTTATTGATGATAAATGTTGGCAATTAGTAGCAATTATTTTTTTTGTGGTAAAAATAACAAAGAATATTCGTTGCTAAAATTCTAGTTATTTTTTCTTTATTTGGTCAGCTTTTGTGTTGGAGCAATTCCTTCATAAAGCAAGCTTGATAATAGAATCGAAAATTCTACCAATCGCTATTATTTTTCGGATTTTATTTTAACTTTTTTTATTCAGTTTGTTGTGCACTAAGACACCGTACTTAAGTATGTTAATTCTTAGATGACGGTATTGATTAAATGTCGAATTGGACGGCGTTTAACAAGGAAATAAAACAACTGCAGCGATGATTTATTCAATCCAATAAATGCAGTGACAAAAGGGATAACCCGCGGTTTTTATAAAAATCATAGGTTTAACGTCCACTCACTCAAATTTCCCATTGGGCAACCTTAGGGATTAACGAGGTCAATAATGAAAAAGCAATTAATTACCCTCGCCTCGGCGTCGGTGTTAATGTTAGGTGGCATCAGTGCTTACACTGCCACAACATTAACCTCCGCGTCGTCGACCGGTACTAGCGCAAGTGTCGCTACCCGCGGATGGCAGGCAGCAGCACCCGCTAAAAAAGATATTTCTGTACAGCGCGCTTCTCGTGTATTTACACCCGAGAAAGGCGTAGAAGGAATGCAAAAGTACATCGTTCGTTTCGACGAAGAACCTCTGGCGATGTACGAAGGTGATATTCCTGGCCTGGCCGCAACTCGTGCCAGCATGACTCGTAAAGCCGGTAATCGCGATGCAGCGCGTTTAGATATGCACACGCCTGCCGCCGAAGCTTATATGAGCTATCTACATGATCGCCATGTAGAGATGGAAGACAAGATGAACCTCCAAGTTGGTCGTAAAATGGAGGTTGTATACAACTATCGCGTTGCGTTAAACGGTATGACCGTACGCATGACTCAAGACGAAGCAATGGAACTGGCTAAGGTGCCGGGCATTGCCAAAATCCAGCGCGACTACGAAGGTTTCCTAACCACCGATCGTGGTCCTACCTACATTGGTGCTCCGCAAATTTGGGACGGTTCTGCCACTGGCCTTGACGCCATGGGTGAAGGCATCGTTATCGGCATGATGGACAGCGGAATTAATGGGGATCACCCATCATTCGCAACTATCGGTGCCGATGGCTATGTTCACACCAATCCTTTAGGTGACGGTGTATTCCTTGGCGAATGTGACCCAACCAGCGATCTATTCAATCCAGAGGTTGTGTGTACCAATAAATTGATTGGTCGCTACCTATTCATCGACGCAAACCCTACAGAAGATTCTTCTGAAGATACCGATGGTCACGGTACTCACACCTCCAGTACCGCTGGCGGTAACTTCACCAGAGCAACTGTGTTTGACGCAGAAGGTTCACCAACTGGCCTTGAGTTAAACATTTCCGGTGTTGCGCCACACGCAAACATTATTACTTTCCAAGTGTGTGCGCCTGGTTGTGCAACCAGTGACCGTGTTGCGGCTGTAGAGCAAATAATCTCTGATGGTTTGGTTGACGTTATCAACCACTCAATCGGCTCAAATACGCCAATTAACTCTTCTCCATGGGAAGACGCAATGGCGTTGTCATTCTTGTCTGCACGTGCTGCCGGTATCACCGTCGCCAACTCTGCGGGTAATAATGGCCCAGACGCTTCAACTCTAGGCAGCCCTGGTGCTCCTTGGATTACTCACTCTGGTGCCTTCACTCACGATCGCGAAATTTCTACCAAGTTCATGACCGATATGACCGGTGGTCTTTCAGCACCTTCAGACATCGAAGGTCGTGCTGTGACCGGTGGTTACGGTCCTGCGCCAGTAGTTTACGCGGGTGATTTCGATAACGGTGACGCAGATCCTGCTCAGTGTTTAGTGCCATTCCCAGCGGGTACCTTCAACGGCGAAATCGTAATGTGTGATCGCGGTGCAATCGCGCGTGTTGATAAATGTATCAACGTTCGTGACGGCGGCGCAGGCGGTTGTATTCTTGCGAACGTTGCCGGCGGTTCCGACAGCCTAAACAACGATGCGCACGTTCTTCCTGCTATTCATATCGATATCGCAGCAGGTAACGCGGTACGTGATTGGTTAGCAGAAGGTACCGACCACACCGCGATCATCTCTAGCAACTTGCAGCAGTTCGGCTCTAATGCCGCCAATGCCGCGATTGCAGCAGATTTCACCTCGCGTGGTCCTAACCTGAGCCAAGATTACCTACCAATTACTGTGGGTTCTCCTGGCGTTGACGTTTACGCAGCATTCCGCAACGGCATTGAGTTCAGCTTCCTAAGCGGTACCTCAATGGCAAGCCCTCACACTGCGGGTTCTTCAGTACTGTTAAAACAACTTCACCCAGATTGGACTGACGCTGAAATTCTTTCTGCTTTAGCAACAACCGCAAGCGTTGCGGCCATGAAAGAAGACGGCGTAACCCCAGCCGATCCGTTTGATGTTGGTGGCGGTATGGTTCAAGTTGCAGAAGCTGCGAAAGCCGGTCTTCTACTTGACGAAACCGTTGCAAACTTCCAAGCAGCTGATCCTGCATTGGGTGGTGATCCTAAAGCACTAAACCTTCCAGGCATGGTTAACCGTGAATGTTTAATTGAGTGTTCATGGACTCGTACCTTCGAAGCCACCCAAGCTGGCAGCTGGACCGTTTCTGCGTCTGCGGCCAACATTACTGTTTCTCCAACCACCTTCTCTCTAGTTCCGGGCGAAATGCAAACCATCACCATCAATGTTGATGCGTCTGCTCTAGCCGAAGGTGTTTGGGCTCACGAAACTGTAAACCTAGTTCCATCATCTGCGGCTCTTCCAGAGCAACATTTGACGGTTTCGGTATTGCCAGCCGCTGGTCAAATTCCAGACATCATTCAAGCAACCGCCGTTCGTAACGCCGATTCTTTCGTGGTAGAAGATATCACCAGTATCGCAATTACCGATCTGCAGGTGTCTGTTAGCGGCCTAGCACCAGCAAGCGAAGAAACCTTCGAATTGCTTGGTGACAGCGACAACAGCTCACCATTTGATGATCTAACCGACGGTGTTGTATTCAGCTTGTTAAGCGTTCCAGCTGATGCCGACCTATTGGTTGCATTCACCGAAGACGAAACCTCAGAATCACCAGACCTTGATTTGTACGTAGGTCTTGATACTGATGGCGACGGCTTACCAAGCGCTGGCGAGCTAGTGTGTGTAAGTGCTTCTGCGACTGCATCTGAAACCTGTAACGTCGATGAGCCAACCGAAGGCACATGGTGGGTATTGGTTCAAAACTGGCAGGCATCTGCAAACCCTCCAGACAGCTTCGTGCTTAGCACTGCGGTATCTGCGGGTGATGCAGGCAACCTAGCTGTTGACGCACCATTTTCTGTTCCTGCGCTTGAGCCATTCGATCTTCGCATCATTTGGAACTTGCCAGAAACTGCACAACCGGGCGATCTATTCTTCGGTGCCATCACCATTGGTTCTGATGCAGACAACCCAGATAACTTCGGTACCATCCCAGTTATCATCACGCGTGGCGAAGACGACGTAACCTTCACCGCAAGCACTGACATTGCCGAAGTCGGCGACAGCATTGCATTCAGCGCTGAAATTCAACCTAACTTCACCACAGAAGATCGTACCTACGAAATTACTGCGGCTATTCCTCCAGGCTTCAGCGTGGTTGATGGTTCAGTAACCGAAGGTGGCGTAGTTAGCGGCGACAGCATCGTATGGACTGTTGAAATGCCATCATTGGCAAACGCAGAACCAAGCTACGTTGCCGTAACCAGTGAAGAAGACCCAGCGTGTGCGATTCCATTCGCAAACAGCGGTGCCTACACTGACCTTGAAGCATTTGGCATCTTCCCAGATACCACCATTGTTGGTGATAGCGTTACCTTCAACGCCTTCCCAGGTCAAAACTTCAACTTCTACGGACGCAGTTTTGTTGGCGGCTTAAGCCTAACCGATGATGGCTTCATCTTCTTCGAATCAACCGCTGGCCCATCTCCGTTCATTAACGAAGCAATTCCAAGCTCAACCGAACCAAATGACCTAATCGCTGCGCTATGGCGCGACATGATCATCCCAACACCAAGTGCAACTCCTGGCTCTGTTGTGGGTGTATCTCTAGCGACTGCCGGACCAGATCTAACCTTGATCGAATTCGACAACATGGAAATTTGGCCGGGCGGCCTTGGCGATAGCATCGACTTTGCCGTAGCAATCTCTGGCGTGGTTGACGATACCCCTGGGGTATACGAAATCATGACGGCGTTCGATAACGTAAACGTTACCGAAACCTTCGGCACCATCGGTGTAGAAAACCAAACTGGTACCGCAGGTACACAAGTCTTCTTCGAAGACATCGCAGTAACCAGCGGCATGGCAATCTGTTACGACTTGGTACAACCACCATCTGATTCAGTGGTACTTTCTTACGAACTTACCGTTGACCCAGTAGCCGTTGGCACCGACGTAGTTGCAACCCTAACCAGCGAAGTGGATGTTATTGGTACCGAAGCGGTTACCCTAGAAGCACCAATCTCTGTTGAAGGCGAGCCACTACCAGTCTTTACCGGTGAATTCCAAGGTTCAATTACCTCAACCCGTCCAATTCTTCGTGGCCTACCAATCTTGGTAGAATTCGAATTATTCGACAACGGCGTAATTACAACCGAACCAGACCTAACCTTCGTAGTTGTTGACGAAGACGGCGACGTTGTTTACACCGCAAGCGGCAAAACCTTCCGCTTCAGCGATGCATACTTCCGCTTAATGCCAACTGGTCGACTACCTGTAGGCGACCTAACCATTAAAGCAGTAGTAGATGACACCGTAGTAGCCGAAGAAGAATTTACCATCAGAAAATTTAAATTCTTCTTTTGGTAAGCCAATAAACCAAAACGAAACGCTGCGTTAAACCAGCGTTTCTAAAAACGGTTTGATAAAAAATCCCCGCCTAGTGCGGGGATTTTTTTTGTTTTAAAGAAAAAAATAATAACGCGTAAAAATTAAATGCAAAAAATTCGAATAGAAAATTTTTTTGTTAGAAATTAAAGGACGATGAAATTATGTAAAATGAATATCGTGCCATAATAATTGAAAAGTTGACTAAATAAGACTTTCAATATAGCGTTCAGAACAATCATTATGGATATACATGACAGATGACTAAGTTGCGATTGCTCAGCAATTTACCGGAGCTTTGTGAATAGACATGATTTTATTACTCAGGTTTTGGAGAGGACGTTGCGATCACCAAAGAAATGAATTGAAAATACATGAATTAATAACTTGGCGTATATTAGCATCTCAGATTTTTACTCCAAAGTTATATCCAAGAGTATCCCTGTCTTCCAAGTGACTTAGGTATTGCTATACACTCGTTTTTGTCTAATTTAAGTTTTAGCAAAAAGTGAGGGCGTATAATAAAAAGGATCATGTAGAATCAAAATCACTTAGAGATAAAGCATCCAATATCAAAAACCTGTAGGCGAAGTGTTTGAAAAAGGGGGTAAGCCTAGAAAAATTCCGAACAAAAAAACGGGAATAATCAAGTTATTGATGCTAATAAACACTAGATGACTCACAGGTATAAGTTTAAATACAGCATTAAGTGTCCGTGTATCGAGAGGTAAATTTTCAACCGGAGGAAAAGTGAAGAAAAAATTAGAAGACAGTAAATATACTATATTGGGGCCAGATGATCTTTGGAAATTTTATACCGGATTGTCAGGAGTATATCGTGGTGGCGGTAACTCTTCTGATTCAAAAATATTGCGTTCCAGTGGGCCAAGAGCGAAAGACGTGACGGTAATTTATGACCCTGATCATGAAATAGAGATGGTCATTCCTAATCCAAGTAAAGGTCTTTCATTCGCAAGTAATATCGAGAAATTATCCAAAAATCCTATCATATCTGGACATGTATGGATATTACCAAAAGGAGAAAGTTTACCTGAAGGATTGGTTTTTAATGTTAAAGACTTCGCTCATCCGCTTTTGAATGTTTCTCGCAAAATGTCATTAGCTGAATTCTCTGAAAAACTTCGAGTGTTGGCTGGCAAGCTCAAGCCTACAAGGGTGAAGATAGAAAAAGGAACTGGTCGTATAATTGAAGAATACCCCGGAGCTCTTGAAAAAGCAGAGGCAAGCTAGTTATGTCCAAAAGAAATATTTATTTACCTAATGAACTCGTTAAGGAGTTGGGTGAAATTGTAAGTAATCAAGGATACGAAGCTTTATTTCATGTATTTAGAAATGTTGATTTGGATACTTCTGAATATTTATCGATAGACGAAACTGACGCAAAGTTACTAATTCGACTGGCAGATATAGAAATGTCGAAAGCAATTTTAATGTACCCTTTTAATGATGACGAAGTAGAAAATTACAATCCTGAACATGAAGAAAAATACGACGATGTAATGATGGGTATTTATGAAAAAACTTATTATTACATACAGTCTGAATTTGAGGGGTTAAAGAGTTAAAATCTCCAACGCATTAGTGCTCAAAGAATCGTGTCAATTTTTGCTAGTTTTAACACAAGGTTGGCACGAGATTCGAGTGATTGCTATAAATAATAATATCATTCTGCTACATGGAATTAATTATCCGATAAATGCAGAAAGGTTATTCATCTTCATAGAAATTCAGAATCTGAGCATCTCTTCGAGTAGAAATATCTAATAAATCTATAGTTCATAACCTAGATATCTTGTTGTGGTCGCTGATATAGGTATTAAAAGTTAGAGGTCTGAGAGCAGTAGAGTTAGGAGCATGAAGGGCTAAAGTGCTGAGTCTATTTCTTTGTAAAACACGTTATTTTTGCATGTGAGAGCCTTGAGGATGATGCGGAAATTTTCTGAAAATATAACGACAAATAAGCGTTAAATGTAAAAAATAGTTGCTTCTCGCTAAGTTTTTCTATGATCAAGTTGAACGCATAAGATAGCGGTGAGGTAACAAATTAGTAGAGTGTTATTTGTTAACTTGGGCTGTGATGAAAATCAATTTTCATTGGGCGGTAATAAATATGTTTATGTGGAATATTTACGATAATGGATGTTTTAGAAAAACTTGCTGAGAAAAACCGGCGTCACAATCAACAACAAAGGATTAACCGCCGAAAACGTTTTCCAAAAATACTGGTGATGACAATTGCTTTTGCCGCTTGGGTTTCGATTTTTATCTTTCTGAACATAGATACCTACAATCCAGAGAGCTTTCCTTTTTGGGGGATATCTAAGCAAATTTGGCTTGCGGCGATGATTCTGAGTATAGGTACCGGATTGGTCTTCATTACCTACAGTTGCTCGTTTATATTATGGATCCTTTGGCTCGCGAAGCGTATTGTTGTGAGAACTTTGCTGCTTAAAATTTCGATAATAATGTTTATGTCACTCGGGCTGGGGTTTTTATTTATTGGTTTTGGCTTTGGCTTTGGCTTATATCTTGATCATATTATTAGAGACAATATTTCGTCAATAACAGTTTTTTTTGAATTTGGTTTTGATAAAACACCGAGGTTAATAGAAGTTTTTCTTAATTTTGTTATTTCTACTGCCTCAATGTTTTTAGTGGTGATTGAATGTCTGGTTGTATCTGCTCCTTTTGGGGAAAGGAGAAAGCCCTTCGAGCTTTTAGGAAGTAAGGCAAGTAATGATGATAATTTTTAATATCTATTAAAACTAATTTTTATTCTAAGGAGAGTGCTTTAATTGTTTCTTCCATATAGCTTAGATCTTCCCTACCGCCAGAGATTAGATTTGCGCGGTTACCCGTTTTTTACCATGGTGTTTGGTGTCGCTTGTATAGTTATATTTACCTTGCAGGTTTTTAGCGAACTTGCATACAAAGAAGCTATTATTAATTATTGCCAAGATGAGTTAACTGCTAGTGTAAAGCCGATTCTTGAGAAGTTAGGCTCTGAGAGTGTATTTGATACTTGTGTTAGCTTTATGGTTAAGTGGGACATAAATTACGATAGCAAATCATTGGATTTTTTTGCTTATAAAGCTCAACTTTCACTGCAAGAAGAACAGATCTTAGCAGATGAGTTAAAGCGTTTTAATTTGATTGTTGTTGATGATCCGCTAACTGCAAAGTGGTGGCATAACCCTCTCAATTCAAACCTTATTCAATACATTACGTCCTCTTTTTTACACGCAGATTGGAAGCATTTATTATTTAATTTAATCTTCTTTTTTGCATTTTCGGTGACCATCGAAAAATTAATAGGCAGTGTATTCTATCTTGCGTTTTTTCTGTTGTGTTGTTACACAACCGGCGTGGCGTATGAATCTGGTGTGTTTGGTGTTTATGGCTACAAACCTACCATAGGTTTATCTGGAATGGTAGCGGGGCTAATGGCGTTAACAGCATTCGTATATCCACTGAAAAAAATGAAAATTTTTGTTTGGGTCTTAGTGCTAGTTACTACGGTTAGAGTTTCTGTTATTTTAATTGTTGGGTTTTATATATTTTCCGATATGTATGGTTTGGCTTATCTAGCTGAAGAAAGCAATATTAATTATGTGTCTCACCTGGCAGGTTCTGTTACCGGTCTTTTTGGTGCTTTACTTTATTATGCTTTCAAATATTTCAGGCGAAATGAGGTTGGCGTTAAAGGTCTAGAAAAGAACGAAGATTTGTAGTTTTTTGTATTAAGTTGAGTTTTTTGATGGGCTTCTAGGAGTCTTCTGTATAGGTCTAAATTGAGAATAGAGAATACGGCCGATTGGAATTGGTTTTTCGGTGGATATGATTTTATTGATGGTCTTGATGCCCTACATAATATTTAACTTGGCTATATCGAAGAGACGTAAGAGATTTGAAGAGGTTAATTATGAGCTTGAGCGTCATCGTAGCAAACCCAATGGTTGTATTCTTTCTGGTATTTTATTTTTAATCTATGGCGATGTTTTACTGTTTTTAGAAAGTTAATTTCACCTTTAGGGATTGCTTCAGGTTTAAATCCAAATAGCGACTCAAGAATTAGAAACTTCTTTGTACGCGGTTTCAGATAATAAGTGCAATTGGTAGTTGAGAGGCCAGCTGGTAGAGTCAGCACCTCTCCCGACCAAGAGAA